>NZ_CP016201.1:713485-778480 GCF_001683335.1 Selenomonas sp. oral taxon 126 | reverse complement strand
TTCTGGAACACATCTACGCAGGGCAGATTCCCGATGACATGCCCTATAACGAGGCACTCCGCATCGCAACGGATACCTATGCAGAGACGTACGGACGTGAGCGCGAAGTAAAAAACTAGAGGCCGTCTATCGGTGGGAGCTGTCGGCGCGTCGTGAATACTGCGCGGCATGCCGAGACCTGTATGCTCAGGAGGGAAGATATCCGCCCTGCGACGGCTGTGAACAGGCACCTCCGGCACTGATGGACGAGAACCAAGAGGCGTGGTACCTGTGGCGGCATGTGCAGACGCAGCTCCGTGTATCTTTTGGCGGCATTGTTGGCGTGGACTACACAGCGCTGCGCCACGTTGCCGGGATTCTCGGCATAACGCTCGATACGGCGATGCTGCACAAAATACAGGCACTTGAATCCGTGCTTTTGAAGAAGGTGAAATGACGTGGCAAACCCGATCATATCGGTGCTCATACGGGCACGTGACGAGGCGGGGCGTATTATTCAGAACGTGCTCGATCAGCTGAACAATCTCACGGATCAGACGATTGACATCGACCTGCACGGCGCAGAAGAAGTGACATCACAGCTGGGCGGGATTGCAAAGGGGGCACTGATTGCTGCCGTCGGCATCGGCAGCGTTGCGGAAGCACTCTCTGCGGCAAAACACGCCTTCATCGACTACAACGCCGAGCTGGAACAGACGCGCGTCGCATTCACTTCGATGCTTGGATCGGCAGAGGAAGCGAACAGCGTGATCGGGGAACTGCAAAAGTTCGCCGCCGAGACCCCCTTTGAGATGCCCGGCATCCGCGATGCAGCGCAGCAGCTCCTCGCATTTGGCTACAATGCGGACGAACTCATCCCGACGCTTACGGCACTCGGTAACGCCGCCTCGGGGCTGGGCAAGGGAGAGACGGGCTTCGGGCAGCTCGCGTTTGTCTTCGGGCAGATTCGCACGACGGGTAAGCTCATGGGCAACGATGTCATGCAGCTCGCGCAGCTTGGCGTGCCCGTCAAGGATATTCTTGCGAAGAACCTTGGTCTTACGCAGGAGCAGCTCGCCAATATTGCGGATCAGGGGATTGATGCCAATACTGCCATCCGTGCACTGATTGACGGCATGAACGAGCGTTTCCCCGAGATGATGAAGAAGCAGTCCGAGACATTCGATGGCGTGCTGTCGAATATCAAGGACAATCTCGGGCAGGCGTTCGGCCTCTCGGGGCTTCCTGTTTTTGAGGAGGCAAAGTGCGTCCTCATCGAGATCAAGAACATCACGGATATGATGCTTGCGAACGCGCAGGATGGGAAGAATCTCTTTGCGGGGATACTGCCCGACGATCTGCTTGCGAAGGTGACGGTGTTCGGGGATACCGCAAGGAAGGTGTTTGCAGACCTTGCGCCCCTGCTTGAGCCGTTCCTGCAGGGGCTTCTCAAGGTTGCGAAAGTTCTGCTGGATGTCGGCAATATCGCTGTTGCGTCGCTACGCCCCATCGCGCCGATCATCAGTCTCATCGGAGAAAACATTCTCGACACGATCGGCAGGGTTGCAGATATGCTGGATGCGGTTCTCAGCAGCTATGCAGAGATGCAGCAGGA
Organism: Selenomonas sp. oral taxon 126; assembly: GCF_001683335.1. GTDB lineage: Bacteria > Bacillota > Negativicutes > Selenomonadales > Selenomonadaceae > Centipeda. The sequence continues at coordinate 776,886 of NZ_CP016201.1, read as the reverse complement.
AACAGGAGCGGCCTGTGATGCAATCTATGCGGATATGTTCGAACTGTGGGCGTCTGTCAGGGAGACTGTTTCAGACTTCTGTACGGCGGTCATTGAGTTCATTGCGGGGCTTGTGGCGGAGATCGCCGACGTTGTCTCGCCGATAGTCGATACCTTTGCCGCAGCGTTTCAAGCTGCAGCGGACTTTGTCTATAGTGCAATGGCGACGGCGGCGGGCTATGTGCGCGACTTCATCGCCGTTGTGGATGAGGCGATTGCCTCGGTCAAGGAGCTTGCCGTTGTCAAGGCGGCAACAAGCCTCGGCAATGGAATAACTGCAGTTATGGATTGGGTTGGCGGCGCGGTCGAAGAGACCCGCGAGCGCGGACGCGTGTCCCTTGCTATGCACGGCTTCGGCAGCCGCAAGGCAATCGACAGCGGTGCTCCTGACGACGGCATCATCATCCCGTATCGGACAGACGCGCCTCCGGCAAAGGACGATGAAGATACATCGGACGACGGGGACGCATGGAGCAGTGTGCCGCAGGGCGCATCTTCCGGCGGACGTGCGGGAGCAAACGCCGCAGAGCGTGAGGCACAGCGTCTCGCGGAGCGGATTGAGCGCCTCACCGAGAAGGTGCGTCAGAGTGTCGCGTCCCTTGCGCACGACGTTACAAACGAGGTCGGCACGGCATACGAAAAGGGCATGGACGCCCTATCTCAGAAGATGGAGCAGATGCAGACCGAGATTGCGGAGGCATCCGACCTCGGCATTGACACAACGGCACTGCGCGCAAAACTCGAGGAGTACGCGAACATCGTCAAGGAGAAGGTGACGAAGGCTTGGCGCGAGGCGAACGAAGACCTCCGAAATGAAACGGCGCTTGCGTGGGCGCAGGTGAACAAGGACACCCGCGCCGAAGCAGAGGCGGCATACCAGATCGGCGTGACCCGCCTTGCGCGTGAGAAGGAGAACCGCCTGAAGGAGGTTGCCCTGACAAAGGACTCCGCCGAGGCGCGTGTCGCTGTGGAGCAGTGGGCAGCGGCTGAGATGGCAAAGCTCGATCGGCAGAGGCTCGAAGCCCTGCGCAAGTCCCCGCAGACAACACAGGAAGCTCTCCGCGCAACGCTTGAGGAGCAATACGAGCGCCTACGCGACACAGGGGCGCAGATGAAGGAGCTGACGGATTCGCTCTTTACATCGATGGCAGACGGATTTACGAGCGGTTTTCAAAACGTCCTCACGGATGGATTCAAGGGGATTCAAGACGCGTTTTCGAATATGCTGAAAAACATGCTGAACGCCATTGTGAAATTCGTGATGAACCAGATGATTACGCGCTGGCTCTCGATGATTATGCCGGCTTTCGGCGGCAGCATCCCTGCATCGCAGGCAAATGCCGCGGTGCCGGGCTTCCGTGCGACAGGAGGCCCCGTCTCGATGGGCAAGGCGTACATTGTCGGCGAGCGCGGCCCCGAGATTTTCCGACCGACGCAACCGGGGCGCATCATGAATTCCTTGTCGGGTGGCACATCTGTGGCGCCGAGCATCCGCGTCATCGTCAACAACAACACAAACGAGCGCATGACGGGCACGGCAGAGACGAAGTTCAACGGCTCGGAGTGGGTCACGACGATTATGATTGACGCGATCGCAACGAACCGCAACGGGATGCGTGACGTGATTAAGGGGGCGGTATAATGGACTTTCCGAGCATCAAGCCGCCGATCTATCCGATCAAGGAGACGATCCCCGACACAGCGATCAAGGGCAAACTCGAAAATCAGGTCATCATCGCCCGCAAGCGATTCACGCGCACGCCCATGTCCTTCGAGCTCTCGTGGACGGCACTCCCTGAGCGCGACTATGAAAAGCTCCGCGCCTTCTATCGCGAAGTGAACGGGGCGGTGCCGTTTCGCTGGACGTACCCGACGGGCGCGGGCGGCTCTTTCTCCGGCAAGATATTCAATGTGCGTTTTGACGGGGATTTTTCCTTCTCGTGCACCAATCACGGATACTGGGAGGGCGGCATCAAACTGACGGAGGCATAATATGCTCAATCTATCACAGGCAAGTATCATCGAGAAAAATAAACTCTCTACCAGCGGCGTGTGGATTCTCGCCCTCGAGGCGCAGATTCCAGGCAGTACGCTCCGCCTCGTCAACAATACGGAGGATTTGACGCTCGGCGGGCAAAAATACACGGCGTTTCCCTTTTCTCTCGAGGACATCACGGAGGACAGCAAGGAGCTGCCGAACGTCAAACTCACGGTGTCCAACGTGACGGGGACGATACAGCGCTACGTCGAAGAGAACAATGGTCTCGGCGGCTGCAAGGTCATCATCCGCGTATTTCATACGGACATCCCCGACGCTGCAGAGGTAGAGGAATACTTTGTTGTGACAGGTGTCACCTGTGATGTGGAGTGGGTGACGTTCACACTCGGCACGGATTTTTCCTTTACACGGCGTTTCCCGCCCATACGCATGATGAAGGACTATTGTCCGTTTAAGTTCAAAGGCGTTGAGTGCGGATACAAGGGGACTGCGAGCAAATGCAACAAGACCTTGAGGCGCTGCCGCGAGCTCAAGAATAGCGAACGATTTGGTGGCGAGGCGACGATACCACAGGGAGGTCTCTATGCGTCCAACAATACTTGACTTTGTGGGTAAGACATGGGCGGAGCTGCCCTGTTGGGAGCTTGTTGTTGCGTGGTACGCGGCACAGGGGATTACGTTGCGCCCGTATACCGATTATTGGATGTGCGGCGCGCCGTCGGATGCGGGGCTTGCTGAATGGACGCCCGCAGATGAACCGCGCGAGGGGGATGTTCTCGCGATGAATCTCACGGGGCGCGCTGCCGATCACGTCGGCATCTGCCTCGGCGGCGGGAAATTCCTGCATTCAACGGAGTATGCGGGCGTCTGCGTTGAGCAGTTGGAGCGCTATCGGCGGCGTATTATGGGAATCTATCGGTACACAGGAGGAAAGGCATGATACAGCTTGTCATCGTCCGCAACCCCTTCGATGTGACAAAGAAGGAGACGCAGGAGGTCGTATACCGCGAGGCTATGCCTCTCAGTGCGTACTTTAGCGAGCCGGGGGCGTGGCAGTATTCTATCAACGGCGTCCTTTGTGCAGCGGATGCAATCCCCTCGGATGGGGACTGCGTCGTTGTTGTCCCACACGTCGAGGGCAAGGTATTCGGCATGATTCTTTCTGTCGGCCTATCCTTTTTGACGGCCGGCATCGCAGGCGGCGCAATTCTCGGCGGGCTCTCTCTGGGCTGGCGCATGGTGACGGCTATCGCAATCGGCATGATCGGTGGTTCCCTTGTCTCGCGCCTCAATCGTCCGCGCATTGACATGAGCAATACGGAGCAGTCGCAGACATATGGCTGGGCGGGTACATCGACGCTCACGGGGCAGGGGCATCCGCTTGCCATTACCTACGGCAGTATGAAATCGGGCGGTGTGCTGCTCTCGCGCCACATCATCAGCGACGGGGCGCGGCAATATCTGCATCTGCTCTACTGCGCGGGTGAGGGCGAACTGCAGGACATTCGGAATATCCGCATCAACGAGAACCCCGTCAGCAACTACAAGGACGTGCAGATTGACGTCCGTCTCGGGACAAATGATCAGGCAGTCATTCCGAATTTTGCGGACAGCTACGCCGATCAGCAGCTCAACTATGAGCTCTCGGACGGATGGTCAACGCATGAAGTACAGGGCAATCAGTGCACGGGGCTCGAGCTGACCGTTGCGCTGCCGAATGGACTCTACTACAGCAATGACAGCGGCGGCATGAGCGGGACGGGTGTAACGCTCGAGGCGGAGTGCCGCATCGTCGGGAGTAATGAGGAGTGGCTGCGGCTGCCGCTCTGCAATGTGACAGGGACGGATGCTTTTTTGATGCGGCGCGGCGGAGCGTGGGTGAAATCCCTCACAGGGGCGGCGATTGATGGCAACTACGGCGGGCGCATCGGCGAGGCGACGAACAAGGCAATCTATCGTGTCTACCGTTTTGAGAATCTGCCGCCTGGGCAGTATAAGGTGCGTATGCGCTGCGCGGCAAAGGACGGCACCTCTGTGCGCCATGTCAATCGCGTCTATTGGAGCCAGCTGACGCAGATCGTTTACGATGATTTCGTACATCCGGGCAAAGCGCTCATCGGCATCCGCGCGCTCGCAACGGAGCAGCTGAGCGGCAACGATCCTACGGTGACGTGGGTACAGGAACGCTCGAAGGTCTATATCTGGAATCCGTACACAAAGACATACGAGGAGCAGCGCGCGGATAATCCCGCATGGGCGTGCTATGACATCCTGCATCAGTGCCGGAAGATCGGCGGCCGCTATATTGTGCGCGGTGAACCTGCGGAGCGCCTCTCCTACGATATGTTCAAGGCGTGGGCGGAGCAGTGCGCCGCAAAGGGCTATACGTTCAACTACATCTATGACAGCGCGATGCAGGTGTGGGAGGCGCTGCGCTATCCGGAGACGGTCGGGCGCGGCAAGGTCATCATGCAGGGGACGCGATTCACCTGCGTCTATGACTATGCGGCGCAGCCGTCGCAGCTCTTTACCGTCGGCAACATCAAGCAGGACAGCTTCAAGGAGGAGTTTCAGGGCACACAGGGGCGCGCGAATGTCATAGAGATATCTTTTATGAACGCTGCGAAGAACTACGAGCGCGATGTGCTTCCCGTGTTCAGCGACGATTATGACGTGAGTGAATCCTTGTCCACGCCGACGCAGATCGAGCTGATGGGCTGCACCGACCTCAAGCAGGCGTACGCGCACGGCAAGCACGCCCTCCGCGCCAATAAATACGAGCTGCGGACGTGCACCTTTGATGCCTTTGTCGACGCAATCGCCTGCACGATCGGCGATGTGATCCTGCTCCAGCATGATGTGACGGAGTGGGGCAGCGGTGGGCGTGTGGTCAGCGTCAAAGGTGCGGTGGTGACACTCGACCGCGCTGTCACGATGGATGCGGGCAAAGAGTACCGTCTTATGGTGCGTGACAGCAAGACGGACGAGCTCCATACCTACGAGGTGCAGAGCGTTGACGGTGCGGTTGTAACGCTCGCACAGGCGGCAGAGATCGCCGTCGATGATCTCTATACGTTCGGTGAGGCAACGAAGGAGGCAAAGCCCTTCCGCGTCCTCTCGATTACTAAGGGCATGACGGAACAGACGCGCAAGATCACCTGCATGGAGTACTATGCAGAACTCTATGCGAGCGATGACAGCGACGTGCCCATCATCGACTATTCGACGGGGGGCGATGCGCTCACCGTCAATAATCTGCTCGTTGTCGTTGATATTAAGACACTGCCTGACGGCACAACGCTCTATGATCTCGCTGTGTCGTGGCGGCTGCCGCGAGGTGCGGCGGCAAAGCAGATCAAAGTCGAGTACAAGCGTGAGGGGGCGACGGAGTATACAACGCAGGGAATCTATGACGGCAGTGCAACCAGCACAGTGATTGCGGGTGTTGCGGCGGCGGTCAGTTACACGATCCGCGTCACCTGTTATAACGATCTCGGACTTGCGGGCAGGGCTGTAGCGCAAACCGTTTACACCGCCCCGAAGGATGCGCCGCCCTCGACAGTGCAGAACTTTTCCGTTGTGCAGGATGCGGGCAACAGCAGTGTCCTGCAGCTCAGCTGGAAAGCGAATCCGGAGACGGATATCCTCGGCTACCGTTTGTTTGACAGTGCAGACGATGTGCTCGTTGATCTCATCGGCGGTACGAGTTACAGCTATTTTATCCCTGCCTCGGGGACGTACGCATTTGCCATCAAATCTGTCAACCGCTCCGGCCTACTCTCTGCGGACCCCGCAGAGGCGTCCATCACAGTAACCGTCGCAGCGGGCAGCGTTGCCGTACCGGATGCGCCGCATAGCGGAGAGGTGCGGATAGGGGGCGGCTCTATAATCGTCGCATGGGACGCAGTGACGAACACCTACATTGATTATTATGAGGTGCGCACGAATGATACTGTAGGGCAGCGGGCGGGACTGCTGGCAAAGACAGCGGACATCCGCTCTGCGGTATCACTCTCAGAGCGCAGCGGCGCAGTTCTTGTTTATGGGCACAACCCGCAAAAGGGATACGGCGAGCCGCTCAGCGTGCATTATGATTTTCCTGCGCCGACAGCACCGACGATCGAAGTCACAAAAACATTGCAAGGATTTAACGTCTCCATCCAAAACAAGCCGGAGCATGTGATCGGTACGCGTGTGCACATCTCGGGCGGCGGTGTCAATGAGAACATCGAAACGTCGGGATCCTTTGTGTCCTATGCCGGCGCCGCCGGTATCTATACCGTGCAGGCGGCGTGCTTTGACACCTTCGGTGATGGCGAGCTATCCGCATCGCAAGAGGTAGTCATCAAAACAAAAATCGACAAGGAGTCCATCGAGAATCTGACGATCACACAGAAAGACCTTGACGCGGCGCTTGCAAAACAGTTGCAGGATATGCAAACGGATACGGCGTCGGCAAAACAGTCTGCGGGCGCAGCGCAGACAACGGCGAACGATGCAAAGCAGATTGTGGATCGTACCGTCGTGCAGGTGCGTCAAACACAGGACAGCGTATCATCCATCGTTGCACGTCTCTCCGGCAATCCGCAGGACTCCGGCTATAGCGCCATCACTCAGCTTCATAACGGTTTACAGCTCAAAGTAAATCAGGGCGATGTCGTGTCCGCGATCAATGTTGCCCCGTGGGGCGTACGCATTGACGGTCGTCTGTTGCACATCACGGGCAACACACAGTTTGACGGCAACATTATCGCCAATCACATGATACAGGCAGGTGCCGTGACAGCGGACAAGCTCTCGGTCGGGAGCCTGTCGGCAATCTCGGCGAACATTGGGCTTTTGCGGACAAGGTCATGGGGAGAGCGCGTGGAGATGGAGAACAATCAGATTCGCGTTTACGATGCGAATAATCGTCTGCGCGTACGAATGGGGGTATGGTGATATGGGTGCAGGGCTACAGGTGTTTAACGAGAGCGAGGGGCTCAGTCTTGACTTGACGAAGCGCCCAATGAAAGTTCTTGGACGGAAAGAAATTTCAGGGAACGGGGAGATTAGTTTAGATGGATACCCTGGGATGCGTCCATGGTATCTAACGGAATCTCAATTACTCGTCAACGAGGAAGGCGCCTATCCTGTTCTGCGCATTGACAATGCAAGTCGAAAAATCCTATGGCGTAATCTTGGCGCAGGGAGGACGAAGATCATCTATGGCGTATACTAACGGGGAGAGGAACAAATGTCAAAATACTTTGAAGCGCTTGTTCTTGGGGGCGAATCTATTGTAATTGATGACACTCTCAACAATTTGGAGGTTTGTGGTGAGTGGCCATTGTCAGCACTTGTGAAGGCTAGAGATTCTGGTGGAAACGTTTTTTATCGTCTCCCGGGACGGCAGGATAAGAATTGGCTGTTCGGGATCGGTTTGTCAGAACATGCGGGACAAGAGTTTTGCCCAGAATTCATAAGGCTTTACGATGGCGAGATCATTCTTGAGTTTTATGATCCAAAGAGCAGCATTCATGATATAAAAGTTGCTCGTGATGACGTTGTTGCAAAGGGGAAAATGTATGCTTTGTCCTTTGGTACCCGTGCTCCGTCACCGCACGGTACTGGAATAGAGATATACAACAGTGGCGGTCAAGTTGTCTTTTCGTCTGCGCAAAAACATTTGAATGTTCTTGCATGTGATTGCGTCGATCCTGTGACTGTATCTTTTGGACAGGCGGGTGTAGCTTTTATGCTTGGCAAAGATATATCCTATGATTTTTGGGCAAGTGATAGATTGGGGGAGGTGGGGGCAAAAAGAACGATATATCCTCAGTTCACCATTACAGGTAATAACAGTGTTACCGTTAAAAAAATCATTCGAACGCAAGTATGGGCGGGAGATCTTGAGGAGATAAAGCGCGATCTATGGAGTGAGCACTACTACGGTGCAGGATTTTCTTATGGGTGGCTTATCGGAGAGGTCATATAAAGGAGGACAAAATGAAGAAAAAGTACATTGTCAATGGGAAGATCACCTACCCACAGGGCGAACAGGCGCTCACGAACTTCACGTTCACGAACGTGGAAACGGGCGAGATGTTCAATCTTGCGACCTCCGATCAGGCGGAGGCGGATGAGATCACCTATGGCGATCACGTCATCATCGAGGTGAAGAAAGACACTGACCCGCCGCAGGAAACGGAGGGACAGGCAGCAGGGTAATCACAGTGGGCGCGCATCATACGGTGTGCGCCTTTTCTGTGCGCGGAAAGGAGCAAAAGGGTGGATATTATGGTTCACGTATTTCAGAAATTGCAGGAGGGATGGGGGATGAAGCTCGCTCTGTCCTGCATCGTGTCCGTGGCAGCGGAGGAGCACGCGCAGATTTTCGCGGCGTTTGTCTTCCTCGTCTGCCTCGACCTCGTGACGAAGTGGTTGTCGCTCTCGCGTAAGTGCCTCATCGACCACGGGACGGAGCAGCCGACATTCTGGCAGTCGCTCACAGGGCTGCGCAACGCTCGGAGACTGGGCTACATCCGCAGTGAAGAGATGCGCAAGCGGTTCGTGCACAAGATTCTCAGCTACATCGGTGTCGTCCTTGCAGCGGCGGTGCTGGACTTCATGCTCACGCATGCACATGCTCCCGCATTTGCGACAAGTCTTGTCATCGGATATTTGGCGATTACAGAGTTCATCTCCATCCTCGAGAATATGCAGCATTCGGGCGTGGAGGAGGCGGGCGCAATCGCCGAGCTTGCCCGCAAGAAGGGCGGCATCGTGAAGGGGACGGGCGATAAGCCTGATGAGAAAGGAGAAAAATAACATGGAGAGAGTACCAGTTGTTGATACATATCTTGATATTGACTACGACGACCTGAAAACGCGCGGCGTGACCGATAAAATCGTCATCCATCACACGGGCAATCCTTCGGATGACGACCTCTCGGCGGCGGAGATTGACGCCTCACACAAGGGGCAGGGCTGGACGTGCATCGGCTACCACTACGTCATCCGTAAGGACGGCACAGTGGAGCAGGGGCGCCCGCATTGGACGGTGGGTGCGCACGCATACAGGCACAATTCCTATACCATCGGCATCCATGTCTGCGGCAACTTCGAGGAGGCAGAACCTACGCCCGCACAGATCGAGAGCGCGGCGATGCTGCTTGCAAACCTCTGTACGGACTATGGGCTGCCGATTGACCGCGACCACGTTGTCGGGCACCGTGAGCTGATGTCGACGGCGTGCCCGGGGGAGTATCTCTATGAGATGATGGATACGATTGTCGGCAAGGCGAATTTCTATGCGGCGCAGTGAGGAGGCGCATATAATGCTTGAACGGGCAAAGAGTGCTGCTACAAAGCACAAAACAGCTCTTCTGGCAATCCTGTGCATCCTGCTTGTCTTGCTTGTCGGCATCGCATACGCCATCGGCAGACACTCCGCAGCAGAGCAGACCGCAGTGGAAAAGCCCACCGTCATGAAGCAGGAGGAGACGCAAGACGCTGAGCGGCTGCGGGCGCAGCTCGACATCTCCAAGAGCAACGCAGAGGCCTTGCAGCGGAGACTTGCGGAGGTACAGGCGGGGCAGCGTGCTCCAGCGGCTACATACTACGTACAGGCGCCGACCGTGGAGCGCGCGGCGCAGGTGGTCGAGCGGCAGATCAAGGAGGACAATCCGTCACTGCCACGGGCGGCACGGGAAAAGACAGATCGGACGGTCGTTACGCCGATCACGCAGGACAAGGACGGGAAAGACCTGCCACCGGCAGATCAGAAGGTTGACGTATACAAGATCAACCTCCGAAAAGACCATCGCATCAAGGCGGGTGCATCCGTCATTGACGGCAAGGCGCTCATGACCATCGGCTATGAGCAGGGCCGCTTCGAGGCGTTGGCGCATTTCGATGGGTCACGCTATAAGGGCGCGACCGTCATGTATAACGTCGCTGAGTGGTAAAATGAGAAAAGCACTTTGCAAATAACGCAGAGTGCTTTTCTTATGGAATTTCTGTGGTTGGGCAGAAATTTTTCAAAACCTCTTGATTTTTTGTCACACGTTAATTAAAATAAACGTGTGGCAAAAAGGAGGGCTTGTATGAGTCCACAAATCGGACGCCCAAAAGCGGATAATCCTAAAGACATTCGATATAGCGTTAGGCTAGACGCTGATACAGAATCTCGCTTGCAAGCCTATTGTGAGAAAGTGAACATCACAAAAGGGGAAGCGATACGTCGAGGAATCGAACTGCTTTTAGGGCAAAAGAAATAGGGTTTCGCTCCTCATCCCAACCAAAGGAAAAAGCGAAACCCATAGCACAACCCCGAAGGAATTGCTAAATCCATTATAGCATGAATCTTCGGGGAGAGAAAGGAAAAATGCATAATGGAAAACAAGATTCAGATTTACGAGAATGCAGAGTTTGGCAAAGTTCGGACTATGGTCAAGAACGGGGAGCCGTATTTCGTTGGTAAGGATGTTGCGGACATTCTCGGGTACAGCAATACCCGCGATGCGTTGGCAAAGCATGTTGACGATGAGGACAAGAATACCGTCGCGATTCGCGACGGTATTCAGGGAAACCCGAATTTGACCATCATCAACGAATCTGGTGTCTATGCGCTTATTTTCGGCTCGAAACTTCCCAAGGCAAAACAGTTCAAGCGTTGGGTCACGTCCGAAGTCCTGCCCTCCATCCGCAAGACCGGCTCGTATAACACCATTCCGAAAGAGAAGCAGGCATTCAAGGAGCAGGAACTCAAAGCCCGTATGCTGAACGCTCGTGTGCGTGAGTCGAACCAGTACCTCAAGATCGCCGCGCAGATCGACATCCCCGAGTACCGCTACATCCTGCAGGCGAAGTCGGCAGAGGCACTCAACGGCGGCGTTCCTGTCCTGCCTTTGCAGGAAGTCGAGCGCAAGACGTACTCCGCAACGGAGATCGGCGCGATGTTCGGCGTGTCGGCAAACAAGATCGGCAAGCTCGCGAACGCGCACAAGCTCAAGACGCCCGAGTACGGCAAGCTGTTCTACAGCAAGTCCGAGCACAGCGTGAAGGAAGTCGAGACATGGCGCTACTATGACAGCGTCATCCCCGTGTTTGAGAAGATTTTCGGACGGGAGGCGGCGTGACATGACTGCCATCACATACTCGAATCTCGCGCCTGTACCGTCGGCACACATGGAGGAACTCAGCGCATTGGCGAAAGACCGCAAAGAACCGCTCTGGGTTGCCGTGGGTGCATTCGCCTACGGTGTCATGATCGGCAAGCGCATGGAGCGCGCCCGCCGCAAGCGTAACCAGTCGTAAAAGAAGCATATAAACGAACAGAGGGACAGCGTATCGTGCGCCGTCCCTCTGTTTTTGTTTGTCTACAATTTGTCTACAATGCCTACAAAAATCACTGAAAAATACTCTGATGGAGATTCGCGAAACTTTTCCTTAAAAACCGTGTAAAAGCCCGTATTTGCTGGGGTTGAGGGAACTGTATAAGAGTGTGGGATGGGGATAGAAAAAGCGTATTTTCAAAATACTGTATTTTTTGCCGAAGAAGGATTATAATAGGAGGAGAATTGAGAGGGGGATGTGTATGGCATTGCGGCTGGGTCATATTGCGTTCTTGAATGTGCTGCCGCTGACGTATGCGCTCGCGCACGGCGCGGCGGAGGGGCTGGATATCCTGCGCGCCTCGCCCGCGCAGCTGAACGGGCGGCTTGAGGCGAAGAATCTGGATGTGTCGGGGGTGTCCTCGATCACGTATGCGCGGCACGCGGAGGATCTGCTCATCCTGCCGGATGTATGCATTGCGTCCGACGGCGATGTGCGGAGTGTGCTGCTCGTCTCGCGCACCCCTGCGGAGGAGATCAAGGACGGGCGCGTCCTGCTCTCGGATAAATCGGCGTCCTCGCACGCCCTGCTGAAGATCATCCTGCACCGCGCCTACGATGCTGCTCCACGTTACGAGACGCGGACGCTCGTGCCGTCCAATCCCGTGCCCGAGGGGGCGGCGGGCGCGCTCTTCATCGGGGATGATGCGCTCGAACTGTATCATCACCCGCCCGATGGGATCTACATCTACGATCTTGCACGCGAGTGGAAGCGGCTCACGGGCATGCGCATGGTGTTCGGCATCTGGGCGGCGGCGCGCGCGTTTGCGGCGTCGCATCCCGAGGAGCTGTGCATGGTGCACGGGCGGATTGCGGCGGCGTTCCGCGACTGGGATCGGGTGAAGGATGCGGCAATCGGCGAGGTGCTCGCAGACGGGCGGTTCACGCGCGATGAGCTGCGGGCATATCTCGGCAGCGCGGTGGTCTGGCAGCTGGACGCGGAGACGCTTGCGGGGCTGCGGCTTTTCTATCAATACGCGGCAGAGGATGGGCTGATTGCGCGTGCGCCCGAGATCGAGCTTGCCCGTGTTTGACGTGACTTCTACTTTATAGTAAAATATTCCCATCCATAACAACGAAATGAATGTGATTTGCGTGCGTCACGCATCGTTGACGCAGGATAGAAAGTGAGATGGATGAAGGGAGCGCGATGGAATGAAGATACGGAAACTCCTTTTGGCAGCAAAAAAAATCATGCAGAGGGCGCGGCGGCACAGGGAGCTGCGGCGCTTCAAGGGGGCGTTGTCGCTCGGGACAGCGCTCGCCGTAACGGCACCGCTTGCCCTCCATGCGCCCGCTGAGGCGGCGCATATCCGCGTGGAGGAGGGGATGCGCGGTGCGGTCGTGGCGCATGTGCAGGAACTCCTCATCGAGGGGGGCTTCCTTGAGGGCGCGGCGGACGGCGTTGCAGGACCCAAGACGCGCGCGGCAATCGAGCGATGTCAGGAGAAGCATGGGCTCACGGTGGACGGCATCTGCGGTCAGGCTACCTATCTCGCGCTCTCGGGCGGCGAGCCATATGATCCTGTGGCGCTCGGGATTCACGAGGAGCGCACGCATGAGGAGCGCGCACATGAGGTCAGCCGAGGCAGCGGGCGCGCGGTCTATGTCTCGGCGACGGGCTACAGCGCGTTCGATCCCGGCAACGGCAAGCATACGGCGACGGGGACGATGGTGCGGCGCGGTGTGATTGCGGTCGATCCGTCGGTGATTCCGCTCGGCACGCGCGTCTTCATCCCCGGCTACGGCGAGGCGGTGGCAGAGGACATTGGCGGCGGGATACATGGCTATCGTATCGACGTTGCGTTTGACAGTCATGCTGAAGCATTGATGTTCGGCAGACAGGAACTCGAAATCTTTATCATGGAGTAGTGTAGTAAACAATGAATCTTTCGACGGAGCGGGCGAATGAGTGGATTCGCGCAGCAGTCGCGGCGGGCGCATATTTCCTGACGCTGATCGCGTGTTATATCAATATGGGGCAGGATATGGGCGCGGAGTATTTTCTCCCCGCGCTCCTTCCCGTCATCAGCGTGCTGATGCTCATGCAGTATGGGACGGGGGTTCCGCTCTTCTCGCGCGGGATGCTGGGGGCAATGGTGCCGGGACTGCTCTGGTGCCTCACATTCCCCCTGCTCTATACGTGGACGTACGAGCGCGACTGGTACCACTCGCTGATTTTCTTTGACTTTCTCATCGGGACGGCGCAGATATTCGCCCTTGCCGCGCTCGGCGGTGTACTCTTTCACTTGGGGCACAAACGGCTGACGGCGGCGCTGCTCGCCGTGCTCGGCTTTCTCATGTCGCTCATCCCGATGACACAGATCGCATACTATATGACGGTCTGGCACGCGTTGAGTCCCGCGTCGCTCATGGCGCTCTACCTGACGAATTGGCACGAGGCGGGGGACTATATCGAGTCGACGGTGGGGATTCTGCCCGCCGTGCTTGTGGTCGTCCTGCTCCTCGTGCTTATCTATCTGTCATACCGCAGCTACCTTGTGTTTGCACGATGTATCTATCCGAGCACGGAAGGCTCGCGTATGGGCAGTCTCGTCCTCGTCATGATTGTCGCGGCGGGGGTACATATCGTCCTCATCCCGGAGTGCTCGATTGCGGGGCTTTACAATGACGTGACGACGTATGTTGAGGAGACGCAGTCGTACGGACTTCATCAGGATGAGAGGTATGCGTCGCTCATCATTGATACGGAGAATACCCTCGCGGCGCGCGCACCGGGGACGGTCATCTTCATCATCGGTGAGTCGGCATCGCGCAACTATATGCACTACTACACGCCGTCTTTCCCGTACGAGAATACGCCGTGGATGGAGCAGATGGCGGCGGAGCGCGAGGGCTTCCTCGTCTATCCGCACACCTATTCCTGTTGGACGCAGACCGTGCCCGTTCTCGAGCGTGCCCTGACGGAGAAGAGCCAGTACAACGACAAGGAGTTCTTTGAGTCGGCATCCCTGCTCGATGTGGCGAAGAAGATCGGCTATCATACCTACTGGTTCAGCAATCAGGGGCGCTATGGGCAGTTCGACAGTGCGATCACGATGGTCGCAAAGACGGCGGACGTGGCGGAGTGGACGGACGACTCCTACACCTTTACGACAAAGTATGACGAGGAACTGCTCCCGTACCTCACGCGTATTGACCCGAATGTGAACAACTTCATTGTGCTGCATCTGATGGGCAGTCATATCTACTACAACAACCGCTATCCCGATGCATGGGCGAAGTTTACTGCTGAGGACGGCGAATCGGCGATGACAAGCGCACCGTCCTACGCGAACAGCATTCTCTACACGGACTACATCCTCTCGCAGGTCTTCAACTATGCGGAGAAGAATCTGAACCTGCGTGCAATGGTCTATTTCTCCGATCACGGGGAAAACCTGAAGATTTCGCACAACCCCGACGTGTTCAGCTTCGACATGGTGCGCATCCCGTTCTTCATCTATCTCTCCCCCGAGTACCGCGCGGCACTGCCGAATCGTGCAGCGACGCTCGAATCCCGCCGCGATGCGTATTTTACGAACGATATGATGTACGATACGGTCTGCGGACTTCTCGGCGCGCCGAACAATCGCTACGATCCGCGACAGGATTTCTCGAGTCCTGCCTATGGCTTTACGCGCGAGACGCTGACGACCATGTTCGGCAACCACGCGCTGACCGAGGATCATACGGATGAGGGGGCGGATGGTAATTCAGCTTCCCCTGTCGGGACGGGGGAAGTGGCGAACGCAGTGAGCCGATAGGGGGTGCCCCTTCCACCGCAAGCGGTCTACACGTTCCGCGCACAGGCCCCTCCCCCGCATTGGCGGGGGAGGCTTATCTGCTCATATACTGTTACAATCTCATACGTTCCGAAGGAGGAGATCCATCATGCACTTCTACTGTGAGCGCTGCAAAAAGGAATACCCCGTCGCAACGCACGCCTATGCGTGTGAATGCGGTGGGCTTTTTCGTCTGTATCAGAGCGCGATGGATGCGGGCGACCGCCACGAGGCGGTGACGCTCGGTGAGGTGGAGACGCCACTCCTGCCGCTCGTCATCGACGGCTGCCGCTACTACTTCAAAATGGAGGATCGCCAGCCGACCGGTTCGTTCAAGGATCGCGGGGCGAAGCGCCTCATCGGCGAGCTTGCGCATCTCGGCATCGACCGTGTCGCAGTCGACTCGGCGGGCAATGCGGGCGCGGCGGTCGCGGCATATGCGGCGGCGGCGGGCATTGCGTGCAGGGTCTACGTGCCCGATGACATCTCCGCCGAGCGCGCTAAGCAGATCACGGCGTACGGCGCGGAGGTGGTGCGCGTGCCGAACGGGCGCATGAACGCGAGCAGTGTCCTGCGCGCGGAACTGGGCAGCGACTACTATGCCTCGCACGTCTACAACCCCCTCTTTGCCGACGGAATCAAGAGTATGGCACACGAAATTTATCACGAGCTTGGCGACACGGTGCCCGACTATATCTTTGTCCCTGTCGGGAACGGCTCGCTCCTCCTCGGACTCTACCAGGGCTTTGCCGAGATTGGGCGGCTCCCGCATTTTGTCGGCGTTCAGAGCACAAAGTGTGCACCTGTCGTCGAGGCGTTCCACGAGCTGCCCGAGACGCCGCGCAAGAATACGATTGCCGAGACCATCCGCGTGGGGGCGCCGCCGCGCATGGAGGACATCCTGAAGGCGCTGCGCCGCAGCGGGGGCGATGTTGTCGCCGTCGAGGACAGCGAGATCCTGAAGGCGGCAAAGACCCTCAATCGGCGCGGCATCTACGCCGAGCTGACCGCAGCGGCGGGGCTTGCGGGCGCGCGTGCCTTCTTTGCGGATGGCATGCCCGACAACTATCGCGTCATCATCCCCGTGCCCGGCAGCGGGCTGAAGCGCTAGTCCCATGCTGCACGCAATCATCGACATCGGGTCGAACACCATCCGCATGGCCATCTATCAGATCGAGGGCAGAGAGTTTACCCTTTTGCTGAAGCGCAAGCATACGGTCGGGCTTGCGGGCTATCTCTCGCGCGGCCGGCTCGTGCGTGAGGGCGTCGAAAAGACGGTCAAAATCCTGCGCGGCTTTATGGAGTTCATCGAGACCTTCGGCATCGCGCACGTTCATGCCTTTGCGACGGCAGCGCTGCGCTCTGCCACGAACAGCCGCGCCGCCACGGAGGAGATCATGCGGCGCACGGGCGTCTCCATCCGCATCATCAGCGGCGAGGAGGAGGCGGCATATGACTTTATCGGCGCAACTGCGAGCATTGCGCATGCGGACGGCATCATGGTCGACATTGGCGGCGGCAGCACAGAGATCATCTCCTATGCGGCGCACGAGATGCAGGGGCGTTGGAGTCTCCCGATCGGCTCACTTGCCATGTCGAAGGCGCATGTTGCGGGACTCCTCCCGACCCCCGATGAATGTGGGTGCATCCGCGCGGCAGTCGCGGATATCCTCGCGGGCGCACCCGACCTGCGTGCCTTACGCGCGCAGCACATGATCGGCATGGGCGGGGTGCTCAGCAGTGCGAGCCGCATGCACGCACTCCTCTATCCCGAGGAGCAGAACCGCCTCATCGACGTGTGTCATCTGCCCGCGATGATCGGCCTGTTTTCCACGGGACAGTCCCTCAGTGAGCATGATACCGCCGTTCTCCTGCGCTCCGCACCCGACCGCCTCCACAATATCATCCCCGGCATGGTCATCGCGCACACACTCGCCGCCACCTTCGTCGCCGAGGACATCCTCTACAGCGACTCGGGCGTCAGAGAGGGATATATATGGAAGGAAATCATCGGGGTGGAGCAGTGATGAATTGCCTGATTTGCAAAGACGGGACGATGAAGGAGGGGACGGGGACGTATCTGAAAACGATATGCTGCGCAGCATCGCACGTTGTACTATATATTGTCAATAAGGATTTCGGAAAATTTCAAGAAATGAAGTCCTTCTGTTTTTCTTGGTGGGTCAGATCAATCGATTGAGCATTTCTCGTGTCTGCAATGCCTTGCTCGCGTGCAATCATCGAGGCCTGCTGCATTGCGCGGATGCCGCGTATCATCGGCGCGTCGTCCAGATGCATGTGAAACGGGATCCCGCGCTCACGGACGAGGCGGGACACGCACATACGAAGATAGGTCGGGAGATCCATGCCGAGTGCGGCACAGATCGCGGCGGCTTTTGTCCGCTCCGTCTCATCCGTGCGAAATTGTACCAAAGCGTTTGCCATAGGGCACACCTCCTTTTTATTTTCAGTATAGCATCAAATGCATTCATCTGCAACGAAATACGCCCCGCCGATCATTCTCGGTGGGGCGCTGTTCTATGCAAATAGCGATTCTGCGATTTCAGCCCTCGGAGTCGCCCATCCACTCTTCGGAGAAGACGGGGGCATCCTTGACGAGGGCGAGGATTTCCTGCCGCGTCTTTTCGATCTCCTCGTGGGAGAGAATGGTGGTGAGCGGCTTTGCGAGGAGCGAGCCGATGTAGGCGATGTCCTCCTCACGCATACCTCGCGTGGTCGGGTTCGAGGTCGAGAGGCGCAGGGCGTGGAGGAAGAGGCCGGAGTTCATCGTGGGGACGTTGTCGGTCTTGACGCGGATGCCCATCTGACCGATTGCCTTGACCGCAGCTGCTGTATCAATGCCGGCGGCGGCAGAGGCGAGGACGAGGTGGGTGTCCGTGCCGCCGCAGAGGACGGAGGCGCCGTGGTCGGCGAGGGTGCGCGCGAGCACCTGCGCGTTCTGTACGACCTGCGCGGCGTAGCTGCGGTAGCGGTCGCTGCCCGCCTCGCGCAGGACGACGCCGAGCGCGGCGAGGTGGTTCATGTGCAACGCCTCATGCCCCGTGTTGATGACGGCCGCATCCATGCGTGCAGCGATATCGCGCTTCGTGAGGAGGACGGCACCGTCGGGTCCTCTGAGCGAGTCGCGCGTGGAGAAGGTGACGACATCGGCGAGAGGCACGGGCGAGGGGACGAGCTTTGCCGCGACCAGACCGACGGACTGGCTGATGTCGACCCAGAGGCAGGCATCGACGGTCTGTGCAATCTCGTAGAGGATCTGATAGTCGATCGTGCGCGGATAGCTGACGGGCGAGAAGATGATGAGGCGCGGCTTCACGCGCTCCGCCTGCGCCCGCACTGCGCCCCAGTCGATCTCCTGCGAGCCCGGCTCGATGCCGTAGTTCTCAAAGTTGTAGGAGAGACCCGTGACGTGATCTTTTTTCCTGAGATTGAAGGAGAGGACTGTATCGCCCGGCTCCAGCAGTGCCTGAAAGACAACGCGCGAGGCGGCGACGATGTTGCCGAGGCGCACGATGGCATGGTCGCTGTGGAAAAGCTCCATGGCACGCCTGCGCACGATGGCATCGAGGTGGAGTCCGCCGCTCGTGGTCTCGTCGTGGCGGTCAAAGAAGCTGTTCGTGAGCACACTGCCCTCAAGATATTTCGCGAACGGCGACATGGCGTTCATGTTCGGCATGAGGGAGAGGGTGTAGTGCTGGCGCTGGCGCTCCTCCTCCAAGAGGTTATAGATCTCGGGGTCAAAGGTTTTGAGATGGCTGACGACTTCTGCACGTTTCATGGGCAATTCTCCTCTTCCGTAAAAATGGATGTATGCGTCATAACATGCGCCGTGCATCCCTTTGCTCCACTAGGGGGCGCTTAGGGGCAGACGCATCCATTTCAGTCTTGTCCCTTTAGTATAGCACAATGCGGCGCACAAATCATCCATTTGTTGACGCTTCTGAATATTTTATGCGATGAAATCAAAAACTCCGACCGCACACTTCTGCACGCGGTCGGAGTTTGGTTACTGCTCCGTTATTGGAACAAATGCTTGAGGATGGACTTGCGCTCGCTGGCGGCGTGCTCGTGGACGCTGCCCGTGTCGGAGGAGGGGGCGACGGTCTGCGCGGTGGCATCGACGTTCATCCACTCCTCGGAAAAGACGGGCTTGTCCATGAGGAGCTTTGCGATCTTCATGCGCGTGGCATCCTCCTCCTCGGCGGGGCATTTTCCGCTGAGGGTGCGTGCGAGCACGTCGGCGATGACGGGCATATCCGCCTCCTTCAGCCCGCGCGTGGTCGGGTTCAGCGTCGAGAGGCGCAGTGCGGAGAGCAGGATCTCGGGGCGCATGGTCGGGATCTTGTCGCGCTTGACGTAGATGCCCATGCGTCCGAGGGCGTGCACGGTGTCTGTGATGTCAACGCCCGCAGCGGGGGCGGCGAGGATGAGATGGGTCTCGGTGCCGCCCGCGAGGAGGTTGATGCCGCGTTCTTTGAGCGCAGCGGCGAGGGCCCGGCTATTCGCGAGCACCTGCTCGCCGTACGCGCGGAATTTCGGCTGACTTGCCGCGTGCAGGGCAAAGCCGAGCGCTGCGAGGTGGTTCATGTGCAGGGAGATATGTCCCGTGTTCGCGACGGCGGCATCCATCTGCGGCGCAAGCTCCTTTTTGCAGAGGAGGATCGCGCCGTCAGGCCCTCGGAGCGAGTCGTTCGTCGGGAAGCTGACGACGTCGGCAATCGCCACGGGCGAGGGGATGAGTCCCGCCGCGACGAGCCCGACGCACTGCCCGATGTCGATCCAGAGATATGCGCCTACGGCGTGCGCAACGGCGGCGAGCCGCTCGTAGTTCGGCACGCACGGATAGCTGACGGGCGAGAAGATGATGAGGCGCGGTTTGATCCGCTCCGCCATCGCCATGACCTCATCCCAATCCACCTTTTGGAGTGTCGGGTCGATACCGAAGTTCTCAAAATGGTAGCTCAGTCCCGCGCAATGCTCCTGTTTCCGCAGGTTGAAGGAGAGTACCTTGTCCCCCGGCTGCAGGAGCGCGAGAAATGCGACGCGCGAGGCAGCGGCGATGTTGCCGAGTCGCACGACAGCGTGCTCACTGCCGAAGAGTTCCTGTGCACGCGTGCGTACGAGCTCCTCGACGGAGCTGGCATGACGCTCCCCACAGCCCTCGAGGGTGCTGTTCGCGAGCGCACTCCCCTCGAGAAAGGCGGCGAGCGGCGACATGGCGTTGACCGTCGGCACCAGTGAGAGGGTGCAGCGCTGCCGCTGAATCTCGTCCTGCAG
This sequence comes from Selenomonas sp. oral taxon 126, assembly GCF_001683335.1. Classification (GTDB taxonomy): domain Bacteria; phylum Bacillota; class Negativicutes; order Selenomonadales; family Selenomonadaceae; genus Centipeda. The sequence goes on along the minus strand of NZ_CP016201.1, from coordinate 756,388 downwards.
GAGAGTGAAGATCGCGGGGTCAAATGCCTTCAGATGGTTCAGCATTTCTTCTTTTTTCATGATATTCTCCTCATCATGCTGCGGCGCACAGCGCGCCGTGAAATGACAGGTGCACCCGTGGGCACACCTGTCATGCGGTGAACGACTTTTCAATTCAGTTCAATTCATTCACGGTTCAGCACGATGCGCGGAGATATCCGCAGCTGCCGCTTATATTTAGGAAGTTTTTAGAACGGCCAGACGATGGGGATGACGACAAGGCAGACGAGCAGTGAGATGATGACGAGCGGTACGCCAACCTTGACATAGTCCATGAAACGGAACTGACCGGGGCCGAGGACGAGGGTGTTCGGCGGGGTTGCGACAGGCGTCGTGAACGCGCAGGATGCCGCAATGCCGATGGCCATGACGACCGGATACGGGGAGACGCCGATGGTCTGGGCGATGGAGATCGCAATCGGCGCGAGGAGTGCGGCTGCTGCCGTGTTTGACATGAATTGTGTGAGACCGCAGGAGAGGACGAACATCGCCGCGACAATGAGCATGGGGGCAGGGGCGTCGCCCATGAGACCGACGACGAAGTCCGCAATGAGCTTGCCCGCACCGCTGTGATCCATGGCGCTCGCGAGCGGGAGCATTCCGGCGAAGAGGAAGATCGTTGTCCAGTCAACGCCCTGATATGCCTGTTTCTCCGTGAGGCAGCCCGTGAGGACGCAGAGGAGGCCGCCGATGATCGCCGAGGTCTGCATCGGAACGTTGATCTGCTTTTCGAGCACCATTGCGATGACAACGCCGACGAGGATGGCGGCGCAGATGATCATCTTGCGCGGATCCTTTGCCTCCTCCGCTTCGCCTGTAACCGCCTCGCTGTCCACGAGTCTGCGCGGGCAGAGCTTGCGGCCGATGGTCAGCATGTAGATCACGCCGACGATGGAGAGCGGGACACCGATCCACGCGAACTCGAAGAAGCCGAACGGCGTCAGCCCCGAGGCACCAAGCGTTGCACTCATGAGGATGTTCGGCGGCGTGCCGATCATCGTGATCGTACCGCCGACGTTTGCTGCGACGGCGAGCGCCATGAGCTGCGGCGAGACGGGCAGCTTTGCCGCAGCGCAGATCTGGATGACAACGGGCATGAGGCAGGCAACCGTCGCCGTGTTCGAGGACACGGACGAGAGCACAATCGTTATGAGCATCAGTGCCGCCATTAATGCACGCTCGTCATTGCCCGATTTTTTGACGACGGCGATGCCGATTTTTTGCGCGAGTCCCGTCTGGAACATCGCGGCGCCGATGATGAACATACCGGCAAAGAGGACGACGGTGGAATTAGAGAGACCTGAGAAAACCTGTGCCGGGGTGAGTACCCCCAAGAGGCCGAGCGCGATCGCCGCGCCCATTGCCGTGACGGCGAGAGGGATAATCTCTGTGGCGAAGAGGAACGCCGCCACCCCGAGAACACCCAGTGTCAGCATTGCTGCATCCATGAATACATCTCCTATTCATACAGTTCGTTCGGGATTGCTGCGGGTATCAACAACCCCGATTTAGTTTCCGTATACATTTCGGAAACTTTCTTTCGACGAATTCTTATAATTCTCTCTCTATTCCTCTTTTCCTGCTTGTTTTGGGTGAAAGACCCATGAAACTTTAACATTGAAAGCATAAACGGCAGTTATTATCGAAGCATGTTCATACGTGAAAATGTTTGTTTTCTGCGGGAAAAGAACGTGAATTCCTTGACAAGGTCATATACTTTAATTATACTGTCATACAAATTCATAAGCAGATTCGGTGCCCGAGAGGGCGTAACAGGGAAATCGGGGACTGCCGACCCATGCGGGCGGCAGATCTGAGAGCCGATGCGGTCCCGCCGCTGTAATGCTGAGGATGCTCCAATATGTCACTGGGAAACCGGGAAGGCGGAGCAGACGATGAGGCAGAGCCAGAAGACCTACCGAGTCTCGTGCGCCGGAGCGTTGCGCCCGTGGGGGACGCGCCGCTCCTCTGCATCCTGCGATGGACAGGACGGCAGGCTTTTTTCGTGAAAGGAAACGCTGATAAAATGAAGTCCGTCAGATTGGTGTAGATTTTTCGTCCTGTCAAGGAGACAAACCGGACGCATAGCAAAGGCTATGTGGAGGATTTGTCGACGCGGAGAGGGCGGAAAAGATGCGCTAAGATGGCGGTGCTGAATTTATCAGTGCTTCCTTAAAGTCCCGTTCTGCTGTGGACGGGGTTTTTGCATGACGAGCGCAATGAATTCGGGGGGAATACTTTAGGGGAGTACGGACAGATTTGTCCGTCTAGGTCGAGGAGGAAAATGGAGATGACAAAACGAAAGCTCATGTGCGCAATCGCGCTCGCGACGGTTGGCTCGGTGTGGATGGGGGCGGCAAGTGCTACCGAGAAGACGGCGGAGATAGACTCCTACGAGCTTGCACCTGTGACGGTTGAGGGGGAGCGCCCTGCAGCAGCGGCAGAGGAAGAGGAGACACTGCCCGGCGGATTTGTGAGCAGCAAGCCCTCGGTCGGTCTGCTCGGCTCGCAGGATGTGATGGACGCGCCGTTCACGGTGACGGCGTTCAACCAGAAGACGATGAAGACGTTTGCCAGCCCTTCGGACGGCGTTAACGGTGTGCTCTCACTCCATCCGTCGGTGCGCGTGCTGACGAGTCATTTGTATCAGGATATTGCAATCCGAGGATTCCGTATCACAGGGCACAGCGAATACGTCAATGGCATTCCGGGGCTGCTCGGTCAGATGAATCTGCCGCATTATTGGGTGGACAGTGTCAGCGTAATCTCGGGTCCGAATCTCGGCGTCAGTGGAACGACGCTCAGCGAAGCTGTGGGCGGCACGGTCAACTATGTCTCGAAGAAGGCGGAGCGCGATGCGGTTGAGGCGCGGCTCTCCTATCTCGGTGGACATTCCGTCGAGGAGGCTGTCGATGTCAGCAACCGATTCGGCAAGGACGATCGCTACGGCGTACGCATTACGGCGACAAATACGCACGGGGAAACGGCAATCAAGCACGAGGAATTGAAGAGGCAGAATATTTTCGTCAACCTCGACCAACATACGGAGAAATCCCGTACAAATCTCTTGCTCGGCTACAACCATACGAAGCACAATGCGGGTCCGATGCGCATCGGTTTTAAATTCGGCAGCGCCAATGTGACCGGGCTTCCCTCTGCGCCTGATCTCTCGCGCAGCTATAAGCCCGCATGGTCGTACAATGAATACGACAATATCATTGCAGCGCTGAATCACGAACAGAAACTCGGCGCGCATCTGACCGCCTTCCTCAATGCCGGATACCATCATGAGAACTGGTACGGCTATGTGGACGGCTCACCAACGGTTCAGAACGACAGCGGCGACTTTACAATTTCCATGAGCAATTATCCGCTCGACCTCACGCGCACCTATGTGGGCGTCGGTCTGCGGGGCGATTTCCGTACGGGTATGGTGCGCCATGACTATATCGTGGGGATGGATCAGAACTGGATGCACTACTACATTGGCAATAATCCCGCCTTCAGCTGGTCGGGGACGGGCAATATCTATCGTGACAATACATGGGCAAGCCCCGAGATCCCGCATCTGAAGCCGCCGCACAGCCGAAATACGCAGCTGACGGGGTGGCATGTCGTCGATACGATGAAGGCATTCGACGACCGTCTGCAGGTTACTGTGGGCATTCACGGACACAGTGTGAAACTGAGTCCGGCGGGCAAGAGCAGTACAAAGACCGATGCGATTTCGCCGACCGTTGCTGTCAACTACAGGGTTGCGCCGAATGTGACCGTCTATGCGAATCACACGGAGAGCTTTGGGCTTGGTTCAACCGTTTCGACAACGTCAGGTTATGCGAATGCAGGCGAGATGCTGGATCCTTCGAAGACAAAGCAGAATGAGATCGGCGTGAAGATGCAGACGGGGGAGTTCCTCAATACGTTCAGCTACTTCGAGATTCGACAGGCGAATGCCATCGACGTATACGAGGGCACGCAAAAGTATCGCCGCATTGATGGCGAGCAGAAGAACAAGGGCGCAGAGTGGGCGTTCACGGGGACGATCGGAAAGAAGCTGGAGCTCATCGGCGGCTTTACCTATCTGGACGTGCGCCAGAGCAAGACCGCACGCGGTACGAATGACGGCAAGCGCGTCGACGGTATGCCGTACTGGACGGGGACGCTCGGCATGGTTTACCGCCCGACGACGGACTGGTCGCTGATTGCCCGCATGAACTATGTGGGAGACAGTGTTATCAACGGTGGAGCGATTCCTGTGCCGTCGCATACCCTTTTTGACCTCGGCGCGACCTATCGGACGACGATGGGCAGGACACCTGTGACGCTCTCTGCGATGGTCTACAATGTGACGGGCAAGGACTACTGGAATCCGCGCGGAGACAGTTCGAGCCTCGCGCTTGGCGCACCGCGCACGTTCACGTTCTCGGCGAACTTCGAGATCTGATGGGCGGCGTGATGGACCGAATTTGGCGGGAGAGCCCTGTCGCCATCCTCGCGGGACTATTGGGGGCTACGCTTCTCTGCTCCTGTCTTGCGGGGCTGATGATCGGCTATCTGCCGCTCTCACCTGCAGCGGCGGCTGAGGTGCTCGGAGATGTGCTCACGGGGAGCGACGCAGGTGCGGCGGGCGCAATTCTCGCGCTGCGTCTGCCGCGCGTCCTGCTCGCTGCAGGAGTCGGCATGGGGCTGGCACTCTCAGGGATCTTGATGCAGGCGATCTTTCGCAATCCGATGGCGGACCCCTACATCATGGGGATCTCGTCGGGGGCTTCGCTCGGCGCTGCCTGTGCAGTCTTCCTCGGCATCGGTTCGGCATTTGGCGCCGGCTCCATCGGAGTCGGCGCTTTTGTCGGTGCCGCCGCACTCTCCGCTGTCATCGTGGCAGCAGCGGGGCAGGTGCAGCGCGATGTCTCGTATTTCCTGATCTTTGGAATTGCAATCGGCGCTGTGTGCAGCGGGATCACGGGCGTTCTGATCTATTTCGGGGCGAACTCGACGGGGATGGATGTGACGCTCTACTGGCTGATGGGGAGCATCGCCGCCGCAAAGCTGCCGTGGGTGCTGACCCTGCTCGCGGTGGTGGCGGTCATGTTGGGCTTTTTTATGACGCAGACGCGCATACTGAATCTGCTGCTGGCGGGCGAGGAGACGGCGATTCCGCTCGGGCGTCCGCTGCTGCCCTTTGTGCGGCTGTATCTGCTCCTCAATGCGCTGCTCGTCGGCTGCATTGTGATGAATGCGGGACTGATCGGCTTTATCGGGCTGCTCGTGCCGCATTTCGTGCGGATGCTGACGGGGGCGGATCACCGGCGGCTCGTCCCCGTGGCGGTGCTGATCGGCGGGCTTGCCGCCGTCTGGGCGGACATCCTCGGCAGGGTACTCGTGCCCGGCGTGGATGTGCCGCTCGGCGTTATGCTGGCGCTTCTCGGCGCGCCGGCGTTTGTCGTCCTGCTCATGCGGCGGGCATATCGGTTTGGAGGGGCGGGATGAAGATTGAGATTGCAGGTGTGTCGGCGCAGTATGGGACAAAGCCTGTCCTAAAGGATGTGTCGGTCACCTTTGCGGCGGGGCAGGTCACGGGGCTGATCGGCCCGAATGGCAGCGGCAAGTCGACGCTGCTGAAGTGTATCTATCGTATCCTAAAGCCCTCGGGCGGGCGAATCCTGCTCGGTGAACGGGAACTCTCGACGCTCTCCCACAGGGAGAGTGCGCGGGAGACGGCGGTGCTCGCGCAGCATCACAGCGCAGCATTTGATTTCTCCGTGCGCGATGTTGTGCTCATGGGGCGCACGCCGTACAAGGGGATCACGGAGGGGGACAGCGCGGAGGATGTGGAGATCGCGCGGCGCGCCATGCGTGAGACGGGGGTGCTCTCCATGGAGCGCGACAGCTTTGCCCGTCTCTCGGGCGGGGAGCAGCAGCGCGTCATGCTGGCGCGTGCGCTCACGCAGGAGACGCCGTGCCTGATCCTCGATGAGCCGACGAACCATCTGGACATCACCTATCAGCTGCAGATCATGGATCTGATTGCCGCGCGCCGCCTGACGGTTATTGCGGCGGTGCACGATCTCAACATCGCGGCGATGTACTGTGACCGCATTGTCGCGCTGCAGGAGGGACAGATCATCGCGGAGGGGACGCCTGACGAGGTGCTCACACCCGCCCTGATCGAGCGGCTCTATCGGGTCAGGGCGAGCGTGTTCGCGCGCGCGGACGGGCGGCCCGCCGTGGTCTACGAGAGGGGGGCGCGCGGATGATAGCGCTGCGTATCTCCCTCGTGGGGCTTGCCGTCGTTCTCCTCACGATCTATGCGCTTGGGCAGGGCGTCATCACCCTCGGATTCGCGGAGACGCTGCACTATATCTGGCTGACTCTGCTCGATCCGACGGGGGCGGGCAGCATTCGGCAGGATGTCCTGCAATATCTGCGCCTGCCGAACCTCGTGCTGTCCTTTCTCGTCGGGGCGGGGCTTGCCGTCTGCGGCGCGGTGATGCAGGCAGTGGTGCGTAACCCTCTCGCCGATCCCTATCTGCTCGGCGTCTCGGCGGGGGCGAGCCTCGGCGCAGTGCTGGCGATTGCGCTCGGCATCGGGACATTTCTGGGACTCGACGGGACGGGTGCCTTTGCCTTTCTGGGCGCGGCTGCCGTATCCCTCCTGATCCTCGTGATTGCGTCCTTTACGAAGCGCAGCGGCGGGAGCTTGACACTCCTTCTGGCAGGCTTTGCACTGAACGCCGCCTGCTCGGCGGGTGTCAGCTTCCTCGTGACGGCGCTCGCCGAGCCGAGCAAGACGCGCTCCATCCAGTTCTGGATGATGGGCGGGATTGTGACGGGCGGCTGGGGGGCGGCTGTGCCGCTGCTCGCTGTCACGGTGCTCGGCGTCCTGTTCTTTTATACGCAGCGGCGGATTCTCGACCTCATGCTCGTGGGGGATGAGCTCTCGCTGAGCATGGGGCGCGATCTCGCGCTTTACCGCAAAATCTACATTGCAGCGACGGCGGTCATGGTTGGGACTGCGGTCTATGTGGCGGGGATGATCGGGTTCGTGGGGCTGCTCGTCCCGCACGCCGTCCGCCTCGTCACGGGCAGCGTCCATCGCCGCGTGATTCCCATGAGTGCGCTTGTCGGCGGCGCGTTCCTCGCCTGTGCGGACATCGTTCGGCGTAATATCTTCCCCGGGATGGAGCTTCCCATCGGTATTGCCACGGCGCTTGTCGGAGCACCGCTCTTCCTGTGGATGCTCTGCCGCCGCATGTATGCGGGAGGTTCGTCATGAGGTGGGGGCTTTGCTGTCTGTTGTCCGCCGCGCTCCTCCTTGGCGGGTGCGGCACGGCGGAGCGCGCGGAGGTGCCGACGACGGGTGCCGTTACGGTCGAAAATATCAGCGTTGAAAATTATTTTGAAACGGGCGTCAACCGCGAGACGTTCACCTCCGTGCCGCAGCGCATTGTCATTATCGGGGCAAATGAGTCAGAGACCCTGCTGGATCTCGGCGTGACGGAGGGGATCGTCTCTGTCACGCCCTCGCAGAACAATCCGACGTATGGGATCAAGGCGTGCAATCAGGCGGCGTTTGACGCGCTCCCCCAACTGGGGCGCGCGGAGATCAATACGGAGCGCCTGCTCGCGCTTGCACCCGATCTGATCGTCGCACAACAGGAATTCTTTTCGAAAAACCGCCTTGGGAGCACGGCGTACTGGAACGAACGGGGTACGGCGACAATGGTGCCGCTCAATACGACCGCGCCCGGGAAGCTCAACCAACGGGAGACGATTGAGCGCGAGATGAAGTTCATCCGCGATCTGGGCACGATCTTTCACAGGGAACGGGCGGCGGAGCGGATTGTAGATGATACCTACGCGCGGATTGACTTCATACGTACGCAGACAGAGGGCGGCACGCCGCCGAAGGTGATGGTGCTCGACCTCATAAGCATCATCGCCTCCTACGGGCGCGACAAGATTGCGGGCGATATGGTCAGCGCGATCGGCGGGGATGTCCCGCATACCTCGGCGGCGGTGACGGCGGAGCAGATCATGGCGGAGAATCCCGACGTTGTCTTTCTCGTCTCCTATGGGGACGACGAGGGGCAGCTGGCGAAGATTCGCAGCAATCCCGCCTTTCGCAATCTGAACTTCATCCGAGACGGGCGGCTCTATCCGATTCCGCTGAAATTCGTCTACGGACCGCAGACGCGGACGATCGATGCCATCGGCTACATGGCAAACTATATGTACCCGGGGCTGTTTGACTTTGCACCGGAGTATGATTTTGGCGTGCAATCACTGAAGGAGTGAGGGTATGCGTATGCTTGTTGGGGCGCTCGCACTCATGCTCATGCTCGCAGCACTCGGCTGCGGCGCTGCACCTACGGGACAGTCGGGGGGCTACGCCGTGACGGATGCCGAGGGACGGACGGTCGCCTTTGCAGAAAAGCCCGTGCGCGTGCTGAACTATGCGCTCTGGCTCGATGATATTGTGCTCGGGCTTGTCCCGCCTGAGCGGCTTGTGGGCATCGACCATCTGGCGGACGACCCGAACAGCTCGAACATCGTAGGGATTGCAGAGAAAATCCCCGTGAAGCTCAATCAGCCGTCAGCGGAGCAGGTCATTGCCCTGCATCCCGATGTCGTCTTTCTCGACGTGGGAAAGGATGCCGCCGTCGCAGAAACCCTGCGCGATCTTGGCATCCGCGTCGTCGCCTGTCAGAAGCCGCGTACGGCGGACGAAGTGCGGGCAGCGGTGCAGCTTGTCGCCGCCGCGCTCGGCGAGGAGGAGAAGGGGACGGCACTCATTGCTGCCTACGATGCGGAGTGTCAGGCGCTCGCCGCGCGCGTTGCAGAGATTCCGCCTGCCGCGCGCAAGACGGTGCTCGTGATCTCAATGTCGCCGACGTTCGGGAGCAAGGGCGGGCTGTTCGATCATCTCTGCACGATGGCGGGGGTCGTCAACGGCGCGGCGGAGATTGGCCTCACGGCGGGGCAGGCGCTGACGAAGGAGCACATCCTCGCGGTGAATCCCGATGTCATGATCGTGCCCGTCTGGAACGATCACGGCAGCTACGACATCGAGAAGTTTAACCGCGAGTATCTGGACGATCCCGCCCTGCAAACGGTGAAGGCGATCCGAAATCAGCAGATTGTACGCCCGCATGAGGGCTATATCTACAACGCCTCGCAGGACATGGTGTTCGGTGCGCAGGACATTGCACACATGGCCTACGGAGATCTGGTGGATCAGCCCGTCAGGCGTCATCTGAGCGTGGCGGAGGGGGAGTAAAGTAACTAAGCGTTTGCGTGGAGCTTGCATGGACGCATTCCGAGCGTTCTGCATACATTTTATTTCAAGGAGGATCCTATGGGAACGAAACAATGGATGGCAGGCATGACGTGCGCGCTTTGCGCATTTCCCGCACTGGCGGCGGCAGAGGAGACGCAGAACTATGAGACGCCCTCGGTCAACGTGACGGCGCAGGGCTATGAGAAAGAGACGCTCATGACGCCCGCAGACACGACGGTCTACACAGCCGACGAGCTGAAGAAAACGGGCGCACGCGACGTGATCTCCGCGTTGAAATTCAAGAACGGCGTGCATTTCACGAACATGGGTCCCGACGGGCAGACGTGGATCACGGGCAATGCGGGCGTGAACCTGCGCGGCGTGGAGAATGGGACACTTGTCCTTATCGACGGTGTGCCCGCGTCCTTTAACAACGTCAGCCATCTCGACATGATGAGCCTCGACGCCGTGGATCGCGTGGAGGTCGTCAAGGGCGGCGGCTCCGTGCTCTACGGCTCGGAGGCGTTTGGCGGCGTCGTCAACGTCATTACGAAGAGTACGTACAAGAACACGGTACGTGTTGCAGCGGGAGACCGCGGGCAGCGCGACTATGCGGCGACTATCGACCTCGGCAAGGTCGGGATTGCCGTCAGTCGGACGTACTACGGCGCGACGGGCAACCTGTCTGATACGCTGGGGAATCTGAAGATCAATGGGACTGAAACGCCCTATGCCGTCGGGTTCGGCAAGAGCCGCAAGGATCACGTGAACCTGACGTACAAGATCAGCGATGAACTGCGCCTTTCCTACATGTACAGCGGCAAGAATCACTCCATCCACTACAATGACACGGAGGGCGGACTGCTGAAGTATTTTAAATACGACGATGATGAACATTTCGCAAATCTGAACTATCAGGGCGCAAATGGATGGTCGGGGAATGTCTACTACAACTACCGTTCGATCTCGAACCCGGATTATTTTACGGCGAATCCGAGCGTTGTCGAGTGGGAGAAGAGCCATCACCGCCACTACGGCGCGGAGGTAAAGAAGGTCTGGAAGGACGATGTGAGCACGACCCTCGTTGGGCTCTCCGCCAAGCGTCAGACCTATGTCGATCAGAATCGGAAATACAGGAGGTACCGGGAGAGCGACAGCGATCTCAGACCCTACGCGAAGTTCGGCCCCTACGGGATGAATGAATACTCGCTCGTCGCCTCGTACGACCGTGACCTCAGTCCCGTGACGGCGGCAATCGTGAGTACGCGCGCGGATTGGGTGAAGTCCTCGGCGGGCGACTACAGCGCCTTCCTCCCGCAGCTGCAGGTGACGACGCGGCTCAGCCGTGACAGCGCCGTCTATGCGAGCGTCGGTAAATTCTTCCGCATGCCGAACTTCCGCAACCTCTACTATGCGAGCGCGGTCATGGTGCCGAATCCGAATCTGAGTCCCGAGTCGGGCTGGAACTATGAGGCGGGCTACAAATACGACAGCAAGGGTCGCCGCTTCACCGCGAGCGTCTTCCATACGGATGTGAGCGATCAGATCGTCGGCATCAAGGGAACGGATGGCAGGTCATATCAGACGAATGCCGCCTCCTACCGCAATACGGGCGTGGAGCTCTCCTACGCACAGGATGTGAGCGCGCACTTTAGCTTCAGCACAGGCGTCACCTACGGCAACCCCGAGCGCAAGTACAAGGAAGGGCAGGACTGGGTGCGCGCACTCGGCCGCTATCAGATGACGGCGGGCGTGAACTATGAGAACCGCGATCTCACGGCGGCGCTCAGCCTCAGCTATTGGGGCGATCGCGGGTATAACAGCACGAACACGCGTACAGAACGTGTCTCCTTCGTTCCCATCCCGCGTAACCTTCTCGTCTCGAACCTCCATGTCGCCTATCGCTTTACACCCGATCTCACGGGCACGTTCGACGTGGACAACCTCTTCAACCGCCGCGACTACACGAACAGCGGCACCTACCGCACCGTCGGGCGCTCCTTCCTCGTCGGGGTGAACTATAGCTTCTGAGTGATTGTGCTCTCAAGTACGACCTATAACAAAAAGACGCGATACGAAGTCAAAACGATTTCGTATCACGTCTTTTTATGGTTGAACTTTCTCAAACCGCCATTCCTGCGCCGCGTCGGGATATTTCTCGCGGTCAACGGCACTCAGGAACATCGCGAGCGGGCGCGCATAGATGCCATAGGTGCCGTAGAGTGCCTGATAGACGACGAGCATTTCGCTTGTCTCGGTATGCTCCGCCACTGTCTCGATGCGGTAGAGGTTGCCCTTGAAGTGCCGCCAGATCTCGCCGTGTCTTGGTATGTCGCGCATGATATGTCCTCCTGATAACTCTTGTGAATGAGATTGTCTGCGTATGATTATACGGAGTTATCAAAATGCTGTCAAAAGTCCTTTTTGTACTGTTTTTATGAAAGAAAATTGTACGAATACTTTTCTCAGCGCGAAAATTCGTGTAAAATTGACAGCAGAAGGATGGAGGAGCGGACGTATTGCCCAAAAGGCATAGACTGCTTCACGGTATAAGGAGTGTGATGAGATGAAGCATATGGTGAAATTGGCGAGTGGTGCGCAGGTGCCCGCGCTCGGTCAGGGGACGTGGTACCTTGGCGACTCGACGGAGACGTATGCGCGCGAGGTAGAGGCACTGCGCGCAGGAATCGAGGCGGGGATGACCCTCCTCGACACGGCGGAGAACTACGGTGACGGGCGTTCGGAACGGCTGGTTGGCGAGGCAATCCGCCCGTATGACCGTGCGCAGCTCTTTCTCGTGTCGAAGGTCATGCCGTCGAACGCGTACGGGACGCGGCTCATGGCATCGCTTGACCGCAGTCTCTCCCATCTCGGGACGGACTACCTCGACCTCTATCTCTACCATTGGCGCGGGGAGCGTCCGCTCGCGGAGATGGTCGCGGCGATGGAGGAGGCGCGTGCGTCGGGCAAGATCCGTGCGTGGGGTGTGTCGAATCTCGACACCGCCGATATGGAGGAGCTGTGGGCGGTCGATGGCGGTGCGCACTGCGCCGTGAATCAGGTGCTCTACCACATGGGCTCGCGCGGGATCGACTACAGTCTGCTCCCGTGGATGCGCGCGCACGGCGTCGTACTCATGGCGTACTGCCCGCTCGCACAGGCAGGGCGGCTCTCCTGCGATCTCCTCGGGAGCTCTGTGCTCAAAGAAATCGCGGAGAAATACGGGGCAACGCCCGCACAGATCGCGCTTGCGTGGGCGATGCGCGACGGGAACACGATTGCCATTCCGCGCACGGGGCGGCGGGAGCACGCTGTCAGCAACGCGGGCGCGGATGTGCTTGATCTTACGGCAGAGGACTGCGCCGCAATCGACCGTGCCTTCCCGCCGCCGGCGCGGAAAGAGCCGCTGCATATCGAGTGAACGGAGGATATGAGATGAAGATTGTTGTACTCGATGGATATACGGAGAATCCCGGCGATATCAGCTGGGCGCCGCTCGAGGCACTCGGTGAGGTGACGGTCTATGACCGCACGTCGCTCACGGCGTCACCGCTGATCGCCGAGCGGATCGGCGATGCGGAGATCGCCGTCACGAACAAGACGCCGCTCACGCGCGCCGTGATCGATGCCTGTCCGAATCTCAGGGCAATCGCCGTGCTCGCGACGGGCTATAATGTTGTGGACACTGCATATGCGCGCGAGAAGAATATTCCTGTCATGAATGTGCCTGTCTATGGTACGGACAATGTCGCACAGTATGCGATAGCGCTGCTCCTCGAAGCCTGCTCGCAGGTGGGGCTTCACGACCGCTCCGTTCATGCGGGCGACTGGACGAAGAACATTGATTTCTGCTACTGGCAGAAGCCTCTCATCGAGGTCAGTGGCAAGACGGCGGGCATCATTGGCTTCGGGCGCATCGGGATGGCGGTTGCCCGCATCCTGCGCGCGATGAATGTGCGCGTGCTTGCCTACAGCCGCACCGAGCGTCCCGAGGGGCGGGCATGCGCGGACTACGTGCCGCTCGATGATCTGATCGCGCAGTCGGATTTCATCTTCCTGCACTGTCCGCTGACACCAGAGACGGAGGGGATCGTCAATGCGGCGAACATTGCGCGGATGAAGGACGGTGTCATCATCGTCAACAACGGGCGTGGACAGCTCGTTGTGGAGGCGGATCTCGCGGCGGCACTCACGAGCGGCAAGGTCGCCTATGCCGCCGTCGATGTGGCATCGACCGAGCCGATCCGCGCGGACAATCCTCTTCTCACCGCACCGAACTGCATCATCACACCGCATATCTCGTGGGCAACGAAGGAGGCGCGCGCGCGCATCATGCAGATGACAGCGGAGAATGTGAAGTCGTTCATCGACGGCAAGCCGATGAATGTGGTGAACTGAGGAAGCTCTGACCAACAAAAAGCCCGTTTGGCATTGTGCGCCAAGCGGGCTTTTTCAAAAGGCCGTCCATACTTCTTTTATGTTATCGTATATGATAACATAAAGGCAAAAGAGGAATCGTATGCGTTGGAATGTCCAATTTTATCAACGAGAGAATGGGGATATACCCGCCTATGAATTCCTTTGTTCCCTGCCGCCGAAGCTTCAGGCAAAAGCCTTTTCTGAGATTGAGCTGTTGGAAAAATGTGGGACAGCACTCAAAGAACCCTATGCGAAGCCTCTGGTCGGAAGGAAATATCAAGGCCTGTGGGAATTGCGTGTGCGATTTTCTTCAGACAGTGCTCGTATTTTTTAGGAATCGCTGATAAAATGAAGTCCGTCAGATTGGCGTAGATTTTTTGTCCGAACAAGGAGACAAACCGGACGCATAGCCAAAGCTATGTGGAGGATTTGTCGACACAGTGCGGGCAAAAAAGATGCACCAAGATGGCGTGGCTGAATTTATCAGTGCTTCCTTTACTTTTTGCGTGCGGGAGATACATTTATTCTGCTGCATGGATTCCGAAAGAAGACGAACAAGACCCCGTCAAAGGAATTGGAACGCGCTATGGCGTATAAAGAGGACTATGAGAGGAGATGGAACAATGAAAACGGGAGTTGAATTGTCCGCTATTCGCGAAAAGCTGATGAAAAATGAGGCGTTCGCTGCAGAGTATGAGCGTCTGCAGCCGCGCTATGAGCTGATTGCTCAGATTATTGCAGCGCGTACGGGGCAGAACATGACGCAGAGCGAGCTTGCGCGCCGTATGGGGACGCAGACATCGAATATCAGTCGCCTTGAAAGCGGCACATACAATCCGTCGCTTGATTTTTTGATTCGTACGGCGCATTCTCTTGGCAAGGAGCTGCAGATTGCGCTGCGCTGACACGGCACTTTTTCGGAAATATGTTTGACTTTTTGTGACTGATTCGATATGATGAAACTGGAACGTCCTTGGGCGGGAGAAATCCCGCGGCGGTATCTTTCCCCCGAAAGGGGGTGAGCGGATATGAGCGAAATGGATGCGATCGTGTTGTTAATCGTCGCCACAGGCTATATCTTAGCGATAACCCAAAAGAAATAACCGCCCATTCTGGCAAGTGAGCGGTTGTTGAAATAAAATAACCAAAAACTTGGAAAGATGCCGCATAGGGCGTTCTTTCTATGTCCATTATAACAGGCGGGCGCGCGATTGACAAGTGCTATTTCTCAGCGTTTTTCAAGCACGACGACTTCGTAGGGGCGGAGATCGCCCGCAAGATCCGCGTAGTTGCCGAGGAGCTTTGTCCAACCTGCGTCCGCAAGAGATGCGAGGGTGTCCTCCATAAGAGGCACATTTGCCGCACGGAAGTTGCAGTAGACGCGGAGTTTCTGCTCCGCATGGGCGCGCTCGTAGGCGATGATGCTTGCGTTCTCGCGCTCGAGGAAGAAGATGTCGCCCTTCTGGATGATGGGCTGCTCCTTGCGTAGGCGGATGAGCGTCCGATAGAAGTGAAAGACGGAGTCCGCATCCGCGCGCTGTGCCTCGGTGTTGATCGTGCGGTAGTTTGCGGGCGGGGCGAGCCACGGCGTACCGTTCGTAAAGCCCGCGTTCTCCGCCGCGCTCCACTGCATCGGCGTGCGGCTGTTGTCGCGCGAGCGCGCGGCGAGGATGGCGAGCGCCTCGTCCTTTGATTTCCCCTCACCCCGGAGGATGCTGTAGTAGTTGAGGCTCTCCACGTCACGGTACTGCGCGATGTCCGTGTACTTCGCGTTCGTCATGCCGAGCTCCTCGCCCTGATAGATGTAGGGCGTGCCGCGCATGAAATGGATGCACGCGGCGAGCATTTTCGCGGATGCCGCATGATAGCGCTCGTCGTCGCCGAGGCGGCTGACGATGCGCGGCTGGTCGTGGTTGCACCAGAATACGGCGTTCCAGCCGCCGCCCGCCGCCATGCCCTCCTGCCAGATGCGAAAGAGGTTCTTGAGCGCCATGAGGTCGGGCTTCTGCAGCGCCCACTTCGCGCCGCCCTTGTAGTCGATCTTCAGATGGTGGAAGCTGAACACCATCGAGAGTTCCTTCTCGGCGGGGTTCGAGTAACGGATGCAGTTCTCAAGGGTGGTGGAGGACATCTCGCCGACGGTAATCATCGCGTCGATCCCTGTGTCGTGCGTGAGTTCCTTGAGGAATTCGTGGACGTGGCGGCCGTCGGTGTAGAAGCGGCGCCCGTCGCCCTCATCGTCATTCTCAAAGACGGCGGGCTTCGAGATGAGGTTGACGACATCGAAGCGGAAGCCCTCGACGCCCTTTTCTTTCCAGAAGCGGACGACCTTTTTCAGCTCCTCGCGCACGCGCGGGTTCTCCCAGTTCAGATCCGCCTGCGTCACGTCAAAGAGGTGGAGGTAGTATTTGCCGAGCGCGGGGACATACTCCCACGCGTTCCCACCGAACTTTGACACCCAGTTCGTCGGCGGCGCGTCGGGCGTGCCGTCCTTGAAAATGTAGTAGTCCATATAGGCGGGATCGCCCGCAAGCGCGCGCTGAAACCACTCATGTTCGGTCGATGTATGGTTGAATACCATGTCGAGCATGATGCCGATGCCGCGTACGCGTGCCGCGCGGATGAGGGCATCGATGTCCTCCATTGTGCCGAAGCGCGGGTCGACGGCGCAGTAGTCGGCGACATCGTAGCCGCCATCGTTCTGCGGCGAGATGAAGAACGGCGTGAGCCAGAGGAAGTCGACACCGAGTTCCTTCAGATAGTCGAGCTTCGCGGTGACGCCGGGCAGATCGCCGAGTCCGTCGCCGTTCGTGTCATAGAAGGATTTCGGGTAGATCTGGTAGACGACCTTGTCCTGTATGTTCATGTTGTCCTCCTTTTGTATCTATAATAAACTTCCCTCACTTTTGCGGGGGAAGCTTATATGCCGTGCCTCAAAGCCTCCCCCTCCATAGAGAGGGAGGCGGACCGCGCAACATATCCCTTATGAGCCTATTAGACCATAGAAAGGTGTTTCGGTCAACGGGGGACTTTTGGCGTGAGAGCAACTTGTGATATAATGAAGTCAAAGCTGTCATATACCTTGTGCGGCAAGCACAGGCTCGAACGAAAGAGAGGAATAATATGAACCTGCGGAACGATGCCGACGGCATCATCAAGGAATCATTGGCGGAGATCCTGCCGGATGCGGCGGTGCAGAAGGCGCTGAAGGGGCATAGCTTCGGCGCGGGGCGTATCGTACTCGTCGCGGTCGGAAAGGCGGCGTGGCAGATGGCGCGCGCGGCGGCGGACGTGCTTGGCGAGCGCATCGACTGCGGCATTGTGATTACAAAATACGATCATGTCATGGGCGAGATCCCGCATGTGCGCTGCGTGGAGGCGGGGCATCCCGTGCCCGATGAGCACTCATTTGGCGCGACGCGCGAGGCGCTTGCGCTCACGGAGAATCTCACGGCGGAGGACACGGTGCTCTTCCTGCTGTCGGGCGGCGGGAGCTCACTCTTCGAGCAGCCGCTCATTCCTGCCGCAGAGCTGACAGATCTCACAGAGCAGCTGCTCGCCTCGGGCGCGGACATCGTTGCGATGAATACGCTGCGCAAGCGCATGAGTGCGGTGAAGGGCGGGCGGTTCGCAGAGCACTGCGCACCCGCGCGCGTGTTCTCGATCGTCCTCAGCGATATCCTCGGCGACCCGCTCGACATGATCGCCTCGGGCCCCGCGCATCCCGACAGCTCGACAGCGGCAGATGCGCATGCAGTCGTGGAGAAATACAGACTGCGCCTCTCGCCTGAGGCAACTGCACTCCTCGACAAGCCTCTGCCGGCGGCACTCCCGAATGTGGAGACGCATATCATGGGCAGCGTGCGCGAACTGTGCGCGGCGGCTGCGGCAGCAGCAGAGCGGCGCGGCTATACGCCCGTCCTCCTGACCGATCAGCTGAACTCTGAGGCGCGCGAGGCGGGGCGCTTCCTCGCGGCGATTGCACGCACGCACGCGGGAGACGGCTCCTATGCATACATCGCGGGCGGCGAGACCGTTGTGCAGCTGCGGGGCAAGGGGCGCGGCGGGCGCAATCAGGAGCTTGCCCTTGCGGCTGCGGAGGGGATTGCGGGACTCTCGAACGCCGCCGTGTTCAGTGTCGGCAGCGACGGCACGGACGGCCCGACGGATGCGGCGGGCGGCTATGTGGACGGCGGAACGCTCGCGGCACTTACGCGCGAGGGGAAGAGCGCGGCCGCCGCGCTCGCGGAGAACGACGCCTACCCTGCACTGAACGCCGTCGGCGGGCTCATCATGACGGGGCCGACGGGCACGAATGTGAATGATGTTGCCGTGCTGCTGATTCGCGGGTAGGGTGCGCATATGGAAAAATAGATATAATAGAGATAAAAACTTGCGGTATCATGGGAGGCAGATATGGCTGAGTTCGAGGAGATTCTTGCATCGCGCACGACAGAGGCGCAGATTCCGCTGACGGCGGAGCAGATTGCGCAATTCGGCGTCTACAACAAACTCCTTGTGGAGTGGAATACGCGCATGAATCTCACGGCACTGACCGCGCCCGCCGATGTCGCCGTGAAGCATATCATCGACAGTCTCACGGCGTACGATGCCGCGCTCTTTGACGCGGCGGAGTCCCTGATCGATGTGGGGACGGGTGCAGGGCTGCCCGGAATCCCGCTCGCCGTCTATGCGCCTCATATCGAGGTGACACTGATGGATGCGCTGGCAAAGCGCGTGCGCTTTCTCACGGAGGTGACGCGCGCGATGAATCTCGAGAACGTGCGCTGCATCCACGCGCGTGCGGAGGAGGCGGCACGGGCGAAGGAGCATCGTGCGCACTATGACATCGCGGTGAGCCGCGCGGTGGCGCGCATGCCCGTGCTGCTCGAGTACACGCTGCCGTTCGTGCGCGTGGGCGGCTCCGTCCTCGCGCTCAAGGGGCGCGCGTACGCTGAGGAGGCGGCAGAGGCGCGCGGGGCGGCGGTGCGCCTTGGGGGCGGTGCGATCACGGCGCGTCCGGTGCAGTTGCCGGGACTCGACGATGTGCGTGCGATCCTCGCTGTGCGCAAGGAGCGCCCGACACCAAAGGTGTATCCGCGCCGCGCGGGGCAGCCGGAGCAACACCCGCTGAAATAGGGGGGCGTTGACGGACTTTATTTTATCAGCGATTCCTAAGGAAGCACTGATAAATTCAGCACCGCCATCTTGACGCATCTTTTTTGCCCGCACTGTGTCGGCAAATCCTCCACATAGCCCTTGCTATGCGTCCGGTTTGCCTCCTTGTTCGGACGAAAAATCTACGCCAATCTGACGGACTTCATTTTATCAGCGATTCCTAAACATTTTTAAGAGGATTTATAGGATTTATGTCGAAAGTACTATTTTAAGCATAGGTATATTTGTTGTGCGGTTTTCACAAGAGGATCTATAGGGGGACGAAAAACCGTATCACTAAGGAAGTTATTTCGACAAGGGGATGACGCAATGAATCGATGGAAAGCCCTTGCTCTCGGCGCGCTGGCGATGCTGCTCACAGCAGCCCCACCCGCAGAGGCGGCGGAGGAATCCACAGCGTCTGTGGCGGCGGTGAATCCGCAGGCGGAGAGAGAGGCTGCACGCGCAGCAAAGGCTGCGGAACGTGCGCAGCGCCAAGCAGATCGCGCTGCTGCAAAGGCAGATCTCATGCGGGCACGTGCGGAGGAGAAGGCCGCGCGTGCGGGCGCGCCAAATGCGGTGCCTGACACCGGGCAGGCGGCAGAGGCATCTGTTGCGCCGATCAGCGTGCAGGAGGGCGGCGCGGTGGAGCGCGTCCCCGCCGCAGAGAACACAGCTCTGACGGATCCGAAGGCTGCACGCGCAGCGGAGAAGCTCGAACGTGAGCAGGCGATTGCCGCACGCAAGGCGGAACGCGCTGCCGCCAGGGAGGAGCGCAAGGCAGCGCTGGCAGCGGCAAAGGAGGAGAAGCGGGCGGAAGCCGCAGCTGCACGTGAGGCGAAGAGGGCAGAGCGTGCGGAGAAGATCGCCACGAACAAGCGCGACAGAGGCTCGCGCTACAAGACCATCTTTACGGACAACGGCTTTACCTATTATATGGATGTCAAAAATACACGATGGATACCGCGTCCATACAGCAGCAGTGAGTATATGATTGATGCATGGGTGCGCCTCGTGGAGAATACGACGGGGGAGTCTGTGGCGGAGGATGGTAAGATCCGTCCGGCAAAGTATTTTCTTGAACATTACTACATCAGCCCCGAGCGCCGTCAGATCATGTTCATGTCGGAGCTCGAGGTCACGGGGCGTCCCGATAACGCGGTGAAGGAGCGTGCCTATGACCCGAGGAACTGGGAGCAGCTCGTGCCCGGCTCCGTTGAGGACGAGCTCTATGGGGCGATTACGGCACAGATGAAGTCGGCACCGGGGCAGCGTCATGGGCTTCTCAGCGGGACGAGCGGCATGAGCCTGCGCGATATGATAGAGGAATACGCGCGCGTTTCGTTCTAAATGAACTCAATGAATGGAAATGGGGGGGCTCATTTTGTTGGAACAGTACGGGGAACGCGACCTCTGTCAGGTCACAGGACTTCTCAACATGATGCAGTTTATGCGTCACGCATCTGTGCATTTGCAGGATGAGTTGGCGGAGCCGCTGACGTTCATGTATTTTGATATCGAGAATTTTAAGAGTTTTAACCAGCGCTACGGCTTCCAGCAGGGGAACCGTCTCCTGCGCTACGTGGCGGATCTGCTGCGCGAGACGTTCGAGGGCAACCTCGTTGCACGCTTTAACGACGATCATTTCGCAGTGGCGACGCAGAGTGAGAACCCCGGCGACTGCATCCAGTTCATTCACGAGCGGATTCATGTCTATGATCTGGGGCTGCCGATGGAGGTCAAGGCGGGGATCTACCACCCGCCGCAGGGGCTGACGGATGTCGCGCTCATCATGGATCGCGCGAAGATCGCCTGCAACAGCATCAAGAATACGTATGATCTGACATGGGCAGAGTTTAACCCTTCGATGGAGGAGGAGCTGAATTTCCGCAGTCACATCATCCGCTCGTTCCAAGAGGCGATGATCGAGGGCTATATCAGTGTCTACTATCAGCCCGAGATCCGAGCGATGACGGGGGAGATCTGCGGGTTCGAGGCGCTGGCGCGCTGGCGCGACCCCGTTCATGGGATGATCTCGCCGGGGGTATTCGTGCCCGTCCTTGAGGATGCCCATCTCTCGCCTCAGCTGGATCTCTACATCATCGAGCAGGTCTGCCAGGCGATCCAGCGGATGCGCCGCGAGATACCGGACTGGGAGCTCCTGCGCGTATCCGTGAATCTCTCGCGCACGGATTTCCGCCTGATGGATATGGTGCAGGCGGTCGAGGATGTCCGTCTGCGCTACGATGTGGCGCGCCAGCTCCTCAACATCGAGGTGACGGAGAGCGCGCAGGGCGAGGATGAAAAGTTCCTGCAAGGGGAGATTGCACGCTTCCGTGCGGCGGGCTACGAGGTCTGGATGGACGACTTCGGCAGCGGCTACTCCTCGCTGAACAATGTCAAGGACTATGTCTTTGATGTACTGAAAATCGATATGAATTTCCTGCGCTCGTTCGAGACGAATCCGAAGTCCGCGATTGTCATCCGCTCCATTGTCAACATGGCAAAGGAACTCGGGATGCACACGCTCGCGGAGGGGGTCGAGACACAGGAGCAGTATGAATTCCTGCGCGAGATCGGCTGCGAGAAGCTGCAGGGCTATCTCTTCAGTCCGCCGATGCCGCTGGACAAGGCGATCGCATACTGTCATGGACCTGAGGCGAAGGTGAAGGTGGAGCCGTTCCGCCTCGCCAGCTACTATACGGAGATCGGTGCAATCAATGTGCTCTCGAGCGAGGCGATTGAGCGTCGCGGGTCGCCCGAGATCGGGGATGCGCTCTCGCTTGCAATTCTCGAGGAAGAGGGCGGCGAGATCCGATATCTCTATCAGAGCCGTATGTTCAAGATGTTCCTGCACAGTATCGAGCTGGATGAGGCGAGCGTGCATACGCCGCACTACGAGCGGCGCAAGCGCCAGAATGAGCACATGATCGCGCGCATGATGGAGGAGGCGGATCGCACAGGGCGCGAGGTCTATACGGACTTTATCACGCGGAATTCGTTCAACTCCGTGCGGCTGCGGCTCGTAACGCGCGATGTGGATGATACGCGCGCAGTCTTCCTGATGGCGACGGTGAATATCTCACGCTTCAGCCCCGAGGCGGGGTCGATGCAGGAGGCACTGAACCAGATTGTCGCACTCTACGACCGTGTGGATCTCTTTGATCTCGGGTCGCGCAAGCTCATACAGCTCTATCGCGATGTCTATGAGCCGAACTATACACAGGAGTATGGGCACTTCGAGGAGATGGTTGCGCGGTATGCGGAGGAGAAGATTATCCCCGCAGAGCAGACGCTGTTCAAGAAGTTCTACAGTGAGAAGCATCTTCGCGCTGTCCTCGAGGATAAGGCGGCGCGCGAGGAGGTCGCTGTGCTGTTCCATAAGCAAATGCCGGATGGCGGGTGCATGCTGCGTCTGCATCATCTCTTGCCGTTCCGGCTCGGGCAGCGCGACTATGTGATCTCCTGTGTGCAGGCGATCAATGAGAACGTCATCAGTGCGGTGACGGCTGCGCTCGCGAGCATGGACGAAGATTGAGTGGGGAGCCTGATCGGAACGCGTCCGATTAAGGAAGCACTGATAAATTCAGCACCGCCATCTTAGCGCATCTTTTTTGCCCGCACTTCGTCGGCAAATCCTCCACAGAGCCCCACTCTGCGTCCGGTTTGCCTCCTAGTTCGGACGAAAAAATCTGCGCCAATCTGACGGACTTCATTTTATCAGCGATTCCTAGGGACATAGGAACGAGGCTGCTGCAAGAGGTTATGTGCCTCTGCGGCAGCCTCTATTTTTGTCCATCACGCTGATGCACTTTTTGCATCGTATGTTTCTTTTTGCTATACTTTTTTCTGACAAAATATTTGTTTGAAGGAGGTATATCAAATGAAGGAACGAAATGACGTGAGGACGCCTGCAGTGCGGCAGGAGTGTGAGGCACACCGGCAGCATCCACAGCTGACAAAGGCGGAGGAGGACGTGCTGATCGCGCGGGCGGTGCGCGGGGAGGCGGGCGCGATGGCAGAGATGCACGCGCGCTATCGGGGGCTGATTGTCGCCGAGTCCCGTGCCTCGTATCTCAGGAATGCCGCGCTTGCGGCGGATGCGGAGAACATCGCCGTACTCGCCTTCATCGAGGCGCTGCATGACTACGATCCGAAGCATGGCGCACCGTTCGCGGGATTCGTGAAGGGGCGCGTGCATCACGCGCTCTATACGGAGTTCCGCCGCGAACGGCGGCTCTGGGATCGGACATCGCATCCCGAGCAGGCAGCAGACGGGCGGGATGCGTGGGAACGCTGCGGCGGGACGGAGAGTCCGACGGAGCGCGCAGATCTGCGGCTCCTCGTGCGCGGGCTGCTCAGAAATGTGATGCACCGCCTCACGGAGCGCGAGAAGGAGATCCTCTCCCTGCACTATTTCCGCGATCTGACGCTGCGGCGCATCGCTGTGCTCCTCGGCACATCGGCGAGCGCGGTGAGTAAGAGCAAGGCGAATCTCCTGCGCAAGCTGCGCGCGGGGATGCAAGCGCCTATGCCTGTTTGATTCGCATCCATCGCGCATGGGAGACGTTTCTCTTGCAACTGTGCCTAAAATGTGGTATTCTGGCTGTGATGGGGTAATGGATTTGTAAAGGAGATGTCCTACATGGCACAGACCAGCATTAGCATTCGCATGGACGCTGAACTCAAGAAGAATTTTGAGAACTTCTGCGGCGCGGTCGGCATGAATATGTCCACGGCAATCAATATGTTTGCCATCGCCTGCGTGCGCGAGCAGCGCGTCCCGTTCGAGATCTCGGCGCAGCGTGCGCTGCCGGGTGAGTCGCTCGATCTCTTTACGGATACGACGTGGAGCGACGGGGAAAGCTGAGAAGAGGGCTGCTCTCGGAGTGCCCCTATCGGCTCGTAAGCTCGCCACTTCTACGCGTTCCACGCACAGGCCCCGCCCTGACGGGGGAAGCTGATATGCCGTAATTCCGGCCTCCCCCTCCGCAGAGGGGGAGGGGGACCGCTTGCGGTGGAAGGGGCGCTTTGAACGGATTATGTTCTCTTACGATAGCACAGCAAAAGGGACTGCTGCACGAGTCAAAACGACTTTGTGCAACAGTCCCTTTTTTATGAGAAGGGCGCCTTTGCGGGCGCTTTTTTTGCGGTTTTTTTCGTCGTGTAACTTTTGCAACAGAATCGCGAAGTATTCTCATCTATAATGAACGCATCGATGATAGATGTTTTCAATGAGGAGTCGCTGAATTTATCAGTGCATCCTCAAATGTAGATGGGAGCGATACCAATGGCTGAAGAAAAGAAGAACGAGCCGGGGCATGAGTTCCTTGCGCGTCTGGGCAAGACACGACTGCGTCCGGGCGGACGCGAGGCGACGGAGTGGCTGCTCGGCCACGTTGACTTTACGGCAGATACGCGCGTGCTTGAGGTCGCGTGCAACATGGGCACGACGATGGTTGCCCTCGCGGAGGCGCACGGCTGCCGCATCACGGGGCTGGACATGAACCCGAAGGCACTGGAGAAGGCGCGTGCGAACATCGCGGCGCACGGGCTGAACGATGTGATCGACGTACTGGAGGGGAATGCAATGGCGCTGCCCTTCCCCGACGCGACGTTCGATGTCGTCATCAACGAGGCGATGCTGACGATGCTGCCACGTGAGAACAAGGCGAAGGCGGTTGCCGAATACTTCCGTGTGCTGAAGCCGGGCGGCGTGCTCCTCACGCACGATGTCGCGCTACGCACAACGGATGAGGCGGAAGCGGCGGAGCTGCGTGCGGGCATCTCCCGCGCGATCAATGTGAACGTCGATCCGCTCCCGCATGCACTCTGGGAGAAGCTGCTGCGCGACGCGGGCTTTGCCATCGAGATACAGACAGGCGATATGACGCTGCTCGACCCTGCGGGGCTCGTGCGCGACGAGGGATTCGACGGCGCGATGAAGATCATTCGCAACGGGCTGCGGACGGAGAATGTCGACCGCTTCCGCAAGATGTTCAACTTCTTCTTTGACCACAACAAGGAGTTCTCGTACATCGCCGTCGTCAGCAAAAAATAGGTGGATCAGGAGAGCGAACGAAGGCATCCATGTGTCGGACAGATGAGGAGGAATCGTATGCGAATGACAAAGCAGAGGGCTCTTGCGGCGGCGGTCGCGCTCACACTTTCGGGCACGGCACACGCCGTCTATGCAGAGGATACACAGGCGCAGAAAGAAGGCTATGAGACAGCTCCCGTTGTGGTGACGGCATCGGGCTTTGAGGAGGATGTGCGCTTTGCGCCCGCGAGTATCTCGGTCATCAAGGCGGATGAGATCGCGCAGCGCGGCTATACAGATCTCCGTCAGGTGCTTGATATGGTGGAGGGGGTCGACACGTTCGGCGCGACGGGGCGGTTCGATACGCCCGCAGTCTCGATTCGCGGGATGGACGACGGCTATACGCTGCTCCTCGTGGATGGGGTGGCGCAGGTGGGGCCGGGCATCGCGGGCGGGATGATGCGCAGCTTCAACCAGCTCGCGAATACGAGCCTGCCAACACCGAGCCAGATCGAGCGCATCGAGGTGGTGCGCGGCCCAATGTCGACGCTCTACGGCTCGGATGCGATGGGTGGTGTCATCAACATCATCACAAAGAAGGTGACGGACGAGTTCCACGGCTCTGTCTCCGTCGGCAGTATCCTTGAGACGACGGACAACAAGTCCAACACGATGAAATACAACTTCAACGTGGCGGGGCCCATTACGCGCGACAAGGTCGGGATGCAGATGCGCGGCAGCTATCTGAAACGCGGCCCGTCGGCATTCGGCGTGGATAAGGAAATGCGCGACTACGACAACTGGAATCTCGGGACGCGCGTGACCTACACACCCGCTGCAGGGCACAGCTACTATCTCGACATCGACCGCGGGCAGAACATGCGCGACGGTGATTTTGCCCAGCTGGGGAGAATGCCGGCACCCATTCCAAATGCGTTTGTGCGGACGAATCTGCGCGGCGATGTGGCGCAGCGCTTTGACCGTACGAAGGTCGTGCTCGGCGCGGAGAACAAGGTCGGCAAGGAGGGGACGTGGACGAATACCCTGTCCTTCCTGCGCAACGAGATGCACCTCGATGCGGATATGACGGGGACGGCAAAGCCGAGTATCCTGCCGCTGCGCATTCCGATCCGCTCACAGATCCGCAACAACGTGAAGAATGACTTTGTGACGTTCGATACGAAGTATGTCACACCGCTTGGCGACGATCACACACTAGCGGTGGGGGCACGCTGGCAGCGCGAGGGGGTGGACTACCATCTGAAGCGGACGATTGCGCCGACGGGCTGGGCTCCGCCGCCGTTTGTCAATATGATGCGTCAGCGCAGCTCGAACGACAACGGCAGTCTCTCGCGTTCGAGCTGGGCGCTCTACGGCGAGGATACGTGGGCGCTCACGAAGAAGCTCGTCTTTACCTACGGCCTGCGCTACGACCATCCCGAGGACTACGACGACAATCTCAGCCCGCGCGGCTACCTCATCTATATGCCGAACCGCAACTTCACGGTGAAGGGCGGCGTTGCAACGGGCTACAAGGCACCGACGATGCTCCAGTCCGCGCCCGTGGACATCCACCTCAATATCACGGGCGAGATCTATCGCGGCAATACGGGGCTGAAGCCGGAGAAGTCGACGACGGAGGAAATCGGGTTCTACTACCACAACGAGCACGATACGGATGCACACGTGACGTTCTTCCACACGGATTTCCAGAACAAGATCGACCTCAGTGATGCGGTGAATGTTGCGGGCATCGGTGCCGTCCGTACCTATGAGAATGTCGGCAAGGCACGCATCCACGGCATAGAGGTCGGAACGAAGTTCGCGATCGCGCCAAAGGTGTCGGCGGGGCTGAACTGGACGCTGCTCACCAGTCAGATAAAGAGCGGCAAGAATATCGGTCAGCCGCTGCGCTCCACACCGAAGCAGGCGGTCAACCTGAGACTCGACTGGATGCCGACAGAGGCGACAGATGTGTGGATGATGGCGCAGTACCGCAGTGGGATGTACCGCTCGAAGCAGGTGACGGGGCTCTCCTCGACCTATCACCCGTTCACAATTCTCAATATGGGCGTGACACACAAGCTGCGTGACGGGCTCTCCGTACAGTTTGCCGTCAATAATCTGCTGAACCGCAACTTTGATCAGACATCGATGGCGGCAGACGGCATGAAGTACGGCGACTACTATGACGAGATCGACGCAGACGGCATCGCAGGCGGTTCCTATATGTCGCGCCGCAGCTATTGGCTCGGGCTGACGTATGATTTCTAAATAACATTCTGCATGGAAAACGAGAACGGAAAAAAGCACCTCTTGGAAAAATCCGAGCGGTGCTTTTTCTTTAGAAGATAAATAACAATAAATAGGAATAAATAACTATAAAATAGCAAAAAATTGAGATGAATCATAAAATGTGCCGATGGAGCGTCCAATTCGTGCAAAAAAACCGCCCTGTAGACCGAAGTCCACAGGGCGGTTCGTATGTCTATGTAATTTAGAGTTTGAACTTGTTCGTTGTATTCTGGAGATCGGTTGCGAGGGTTGCAAGCGACTGGGATGCAGAGGCGATCTCTTCGCTCGATGCAGATTGGGACTGCGACGAGGAGGAGATGTTCTGCATGTTCTCCGCCGTTTTCTCTGTAATCTCGCCCACTGTGGTGGCGGACTGGATAATCCGCTCCGTCCCTTCTGTGACGGTCTGCATGGATTTACTGATGTCCGCAATCTGCCCCTTCATCTCGTCGACCATGCGCATGATGTCCTCGAACTGCGAACCGACCTCGTGGATGGCGGATGTTCCCGCCTGCACCTCGTCTGTGCCGCTCTGCATGGCGGTGACGGCGCGCTCGGTGTCGTGCTGGACGCTTGTGATGCGCTCCTTGATCTGCTCCGCTGCCTCGCGGGACTGCTCGGCGAGCTTCCTGACCTCCTCGGCAACGACGGCAAAGCCGCGTCCCGTCTCACCCGCACGCGCTGCCTCGATGGCGGCGTTCAGGGCGAGGAGGTTGGTCTGCTCGGCGATGGCGGAGATGGTTTCGACGATCTCACCGATCTGCTTGGAGCTCTCGCCGAGTTTCTCGACGACCTCTGCCGAGCGCAGGACGCTCTGCTCGATGCTCGTCATCTTCTGCATGGCGTCGTTCATGAGGCTCTCGCCCTTCGCGGCGGCGTTTGCCGTACGGACGGAGCTGTCTGCGACGCGTGATGCCTTATCGCTGACGCTTGCAACGTCGTTGGAGACGATGCCGATGTTCTTCTTCGCGTCTGCGATGCTCTCGAGCTGACGATCCGTGCCGTCGGCGACATTTGCGACGGTGCCCGCAATCTCGGTGGCGGACTCTGCCATCTGATGTGCGCCCGCCGTCAGCTGCTCGGAGGAGGCGGCGAGCTGTTCCGCCGTGCCCGCGACTTGGCGGATGACGTTTCGGATGTTCTTCATCATGGTGTTGAAGTTCGCCGCGAGCTGCCCCAGCTCATCCTGTGAGGTGACCGGCAGGTCGGGCCGGCTGAGGTCGCCCTTGGCGAGCGCGTCGACGTGGTGCATGAGGCGGTCGGTTGCGCCCGTGATGGTCGTAGCAAAGCGCAGGAGGGCAAAGATGATGCCCGCCACGAGCAGGATACCGATGAGGCTCAGCACGCTGTAAGTCGTCTTGAGACTTGCGAGCTGTGCAAAGGCGACGCTCTCAGGTACGGCGACAGCGACAATCCAACCGGTGGAAGCGGCGGTCGCATACGCAATGATCTGCTGCTCGCCGTCCTTTTCCATCGCAAAGTAGCCGTTTTTCTTTTGCTGCATCTCGGGCAGACGCTCTTTGAGCACGGGATTTTCGGTCGCATTGTGCATGGTCAGGCCTTCGGTGGAGCCGATGATGAGCCCGTCCTGCTCGACGATGATGCCGTTGCCCGCGCCGTGGAATTTCAGAGCGTTGACACGCTCGTCGAGGGCATCAAGAGAGACATCGGAGATGACGACACCGCGAAATTTGCCGTCTGCTCCGTTGTACGGAACGGCGACGGAGACGACCATCTTCTTGGAGATGGCATCCTGATAGGCAGAGGTGACGATGGTTTTGCCCGCCGCCTTTGCATCCGTGTACCACGGACGATCCAGCGGGTTGAACTTGCCCGTGAGGTTGCCGTCCGAGTAGCTGATAAAACGCGCGTCCTCCGCACCGTATGCGAGGTCGATCACGTCCTTGTCTCCTGCAGCGAGACTCATGATGGCGGGAGACATCTCGACCGGATTGCCGTCCAGTGCACCGACGAGGTTTGCTGCGCTGTCCACACGCTGAATCTTGCGCGACATCCATCCGTCCAACTTCTCCGCTTCGACGGTGAGCGCAGCGTTAATCTCCCCCGATACACTCTCCTCAAGTGCTGTCTGCGCCTGATGGTAGCCGATGCCGCAGATCGCCACGACGAGCAGTGCCATAAGTACGCCCATCAGCAACAACTTTTGTTTAATTCCCAAAATACAGCCCCTTTCCGTTCTGCATAAATGTTTGAAACTCTGATTCATGATATATGATTTTATAGTTTAAATCAAGGCTTTCTCATCTTGTTTTGCAGAAAAAACAGGAAAATTGACCTATATTCTCTGAATAACAGTCCCAAGCAGAATTTATGGAATCGCTGATAAAATGAAGTCCGTCGGATTAGTGCAGATTTTTTGTCCTGTCAAGGAGACAAACCGGACGCATAGCAAGGGCTATGTGGAGGATTTGTCGACACAGACAGGGCGAAAAAGATGTGCTAAGACGGCGCGGCTGAATTTATCAGTGCTTCCTTATCAGTGCTTCCATAAGATTGCATCGTGTAGAAAGATATGGTAGGATAGGCGGAGTTCGTATAACGCTGCGGAGAGCCTTGTGCCTCCGACGGCAAAACTGTATAGGAGGTTCATCATGCAGGATGAAAAGAAGGCGGCGGACGCCATCGCACGTGAGGCGAGGCGTACCGCTGCGGCAGGCGTGCTCTTTGCCGTGCTCTGGACGGCACTCGGCTTCGGGCTTGCGGATGTGGATGTGACGATTGCGGGCTTCCCGCTCTGGGCGGTCACATCGACGGTCGGCGTGCTCGTTGTGGGCGCGGTCATTGCCGTGTATCTGGCATATGCGGCAGAGGATATGTCCCTCGATGAGCGCGGAGAGGGGGCATCGCGATGAACGGCAATCTCATGGTACTGCTGCCGCTCCTCGGCTTTATGGCGGCAATGCTTGCGCTCGGGTTCTATGTGCGGCGTGCCGGCTCTGCGGGCGGTTTCCTCTCGAACTATTTCGTCGGCGGGCAGACGCTCGGCGCGTTCGTGCTTGCAATGACGATGGTCGCGACGTACAGCTCCGTCAGCTCCTTTGTCGGCGGTCCCGGGATGGCGTACGAGATCGGCTTCGGCTGGATCTACATGGCGGTCATTCAGACGATGACAATCTTCCTCGTGCTCGGCATCTTCGGCAAGAAGGTCGCGCGTCTGGCGCGGCGCATCCACGCTGTCACCATTGTCGATATCATCCGTCACCGCTATCAGTCGGACGCGCTCGCGGCGATTGCCGCGCTTGTGATTGTCGTCTTCTTTGCCGCCTCGATGGTCGCGCAGTTCGTCGGCGGGGCGCAGCTCTTTGCCGCCGTTACGGGCTATAGCTACGAGCTGGGGCTGGTGCTGTTCGGCATCGTCGTTGTTATCTATACATCGATCGGCGGATTCCGTGCCGTTGCATTGACAGATACCTGCTGTGCAATCGTGATGATGCTCGGCATCGTCCTGCTCTTCTACTATGTGCTCGATGCGGGCGGCGGACTCGCGGCGATTCTCGCGAATCTGCGCTCTGCACATCCAGAGATGCTGACGCCGACAGCGGCGGGGCGCATGCCGATCTCCCTCTACATCTCGCAGTGGCTGCTCGTGGGTGCGCTCACGATTGCACTGCCGCAGTCGGTTGTGCGCGGCATCAGCTATCGGAGCAGCCGCGATATGCACCGCGCGATGATCATCGGCACGGTCGTCATCGCCTTTATGAACATTGCGGTGAATCTCGTCGGCGTCCTCGGGCGCGGGGTGCTCGGTGTCGATGCAAAGGCACTCGGTGGTGTGGACAGTGTCATCCCACAGCTCATGGCACAGGTCATGCCCCCCGAACTCCTCGGATTTGCGATCATCGGCCCCTTGGCAGCGTCGATCTCAACCATCTCGGGCGTCCTCATCGTCGCCTCGTCGGCGGTGGTGAAGGACGTCTACCTCCACCATATGCAGAAGCGGAAGAAATCCGTCTCGGAGCAGACGCTGCGCCGCCTCTCAATGGGCATCACCGCCGTGCTCGGCATCATCGTGTTTCTCCTCGCCGTTGCGCCGCCGTCGCTGATCTGGCTCATCAATATGTTCGCGTTCGGCGGACTCGAGACGGCGTTCTTCTGGGTGCTCGTCTTTGGGCTCTTTACGAAGTGGGCGCGGCGGACGGGCGCGCTCGCGGCGATGGCGGGCGGCACCGTGGTCTACTGCGCGGCGATGGCGGCAGGCTTCAAACCGTTCGGACTGCACCCGATTGCTGTCGGCATCACCGTCTCTCTTCTCTTCTTCCTCGTGGGGAGTTACTGGGAGCGCAGCAGAGAGCGGGCTTGACAAGATTTGGTCGTAACGATATAAAAAGACACAAAAAGAGTGACTGACGAGTAGGAACGTCGGTCTCTCCCTATAATCTTTGTTGCTTGAAGAAAGAGCCTTCGTTACCTTGCGGTAGGTTCTTTTTTCTTGTCTATTTTACAAGCAAGAATATGATGTTGACCGCGAGCGTTGCCGCCGCAAGGGAATCGCTGATAAAATGAAGTCCGTCAGATTGGTGCAGATTTTTTGTCCTGTCAAGGAGATAAACCGGACGCATAGCAAGTGCTATGTGGAGGATTTATCGACACAGAGAGGGCGAAAAAGATGCGCCAAGATGGCGCGGCTGAGTTTATCAGTGCTTCCCTCACACGAGCGAAAGTATTTCATACAGGCTCATGCACATCACCTCCCTTGCGGGAGAAAACCTACGATCGTCAGCCACATATTCAGTATAGCACAAAGTTTCTAAAGACGGAATAGGCGCATTGCCTTTCCGTCTTTTTTCTTGCCGTTCTCCAGCGGGACTGCTACAATGAAAAGTATGGGAGGAGGCGAAGACATGATTTTTACACCAAATGAAATTAAGCAGAGGTTGCAGCCCATATTTATCAGTCATCAAATCCGGCAGGCGATTCTATTTGGTTCATATGGAAAGGGAAATGCCACGCAGAGCAGTGATGTGGATTTGCTCGTGGACAGTGACCTGCGTGGGCTGAGATTCGTGGGCTTCGTCGAGGAACTACGGGAGGCTCTGGACGATAAGGAGATGGACGTATTCGACATCACTCATGTCGAGCCGAAGTCACGTATTGCCGAGGAAATCAGACAGACGGGGATTGAGATTTATGCGCGATAGAGTCATCGTTGACAAAATGCTCAGATATACTGCTAAGATTTGTGCGTACTGCAAAGGGCTTTCCTATGATGATTTCCGCACCAATGATATGCTCATAGAAGCCTGTGTGTTCAATCTCAGTCAGATTGGAGAGCTCACCACCAAATTGGGGGATGCGGTCAAAGCGGAAAATCCTCAAGTAGCATGGGCGCAAATTTATGGTCTCAGAAACCGCATTGTTCATGACTACGAAGGAGTAAATCTACGTCTGATTTGGGAGATTGTTTCCGATGATATGCCGGACCTGCGGATAAAATTGACTGCCATTCAAAAGACATTTGTAGAGAATGAATCCGTGTAGCTGCTGTCCTCCCCCACGACAAGCGGCAGAAAGTACGCCTCCGTCCCCGCGATCTCAGCGGGGGAGAAGCGTGCGCCGACGGCAGAGGGCGTGTCAAAGAGCATGAAGCACGAGAGGGTCAGACAGCCGTCGATCGTGCCGGAGTCGACCGTGTGGACGAAGCGCGGCTGACGGACGAAGTCCTGATACATCGCCGCGCGGCTCGGGCGGCAGATGATCTCGTCCACGTTGTCGGGCTGCTTCTCATGCACGGTTTTCGCGTGGTCGCCCTGCTTTTCGACCAGACGGACGTTCTTCCCCTCGCGCCCCCAGATCTCCTTGCGGATGTATGTGCCGTCCATGAGCGCGGCAAAATCCTCCTCGAAATACGAAGGGACGAGATAGCGGCGGACAAGCGCACACTCCTCGGCGGTTAGGAACTGCTCCGTCCGTGCGAGTGCGTAGACGAGTGCCATAAAGGACTTGTTTTGCAGGAGAATCGCCTCGGGCGGATTCATCAATGCAAATTTTCCTTCCTTATATAAATCCAGAAACAGTGCACCGAGCGGCTCTCCGTCCGGCGTGCGCTCATCAATCAATATCTCCATCGGATGCAGTCGATAGAGCGCGGATGTATATGCACTGTCCGCGAGAGGAATGCCTCGCTCGTCGATCTCCATCTCGTAGAACGAGAGGAAGCGGATGTCGCCGTGGGGCGCACCCTCCTGCATGAGCTGCATGAGGAAGCGCGTATTCGCCAGATCTTCGGGATAGTCGTCAAAGCAGCTGAATACGAACGGGCGCGGCGGGAGCGTGCCCTTCGTTAGGTCGGCAACGGGCGCGGCAAGATGCGCGTGAATCTGCGTGAGAAAATCCCGCAGCTGCGTGCGTGCGCCCGCATTCGGATCGCGTCGACCGAAATACTCTGCCGCGACGCCGTTCGCATAGAAGGACTCCACGATAAAACAGGGCGTATCCGCATTGATCTCGACCATGCGGATACGCCCTTCCTCATCGAGTACGAAGTCAAAGCGCGAGAGCCATGTCGACAGGCGGAAGGCGTTCGGGATGCGCAGATAGGGGAGCATCTCGCGCGGCAGATCCATTGCGCGCGCGAAGTCGTCAGGTGCGTTCTGCAAGACCTCTGCCGCCTTGCAGAAGATGTGAAAGAGCCCCGCCGATGCCGTCCGCAGTTCATCATAGAATCTCTGCGGAAACTCCTGCACGGTATGTGTTGGATAGCGGTCGGCATAGTCGCCGTATTGAATATAGGTGAAGATGGTCGGGTCAAGTGCGTCAATGTAGGTCTCTTTCTGTGTGCTGTTCACGTTACGAACCTCCCGAGGAGCGGAGCCCTGCCTGTCCGAAGCCGGATCGCCGGCTGACCTCGCCCGCCCTTTCGCTTTTCTTTTCGTTGTAGCTGCGCCCCGCATAGCTGTGATTGACCCCATGTCCATGCGTGCCTGTGCCGGATGCGGTATATTTCTTGGGCAGCGGCGCAAGCGGCGCGTTTGCGCGGTAGGTCATCTGCGCGAGATCCATCGTGCCGCCCGCATAGGAAAATCCGTGGAAGGCGAAGTAGTTCGGTGCGAGGGGGGCGAGGAGGCTCGCCGTACCGAACAGCCAGACGAGGTCGCCCGCGCCGTCGTGGCGAAAGGTGACGGCAGTGCTGTCGTCATAGAGTGCGGTCTCCGTGCCGTCGCCGTTGTTGAGAAGGGTGTAGCGGCGGTCATAGGCATCCGCAAGGCGCGCCTCGCCCGCATTCCACTCGGGATGCACGACATCGGCGATGGAAAAAGCGATGTCATGGCGATAGAAATACGCTGCGCCGAGTGCGCCGACGGAGGCAAATGCGGCGGCGAGAATGGCGGCTTTGCGCCCTACGTTTTCCATGCAGAACCTCCTCTACGTTGCTTCTCCTGTCATCGTTCAAAGCGCCCCTTCCACCGCAAGCGGTCCCCCTCCCCCGTGATGCACGGGGGAGGCTTTTTCGTGGGCATGCTCATCAATGCACCGCGCCGCTGATGACGAGCGACAGCCCGACAAAGATCCCAAACACGAAGATGCCCGCCGCCGTATTGCCGCGTTGAATCTCCGCGGCAAGCTCATATTTGCGGTGCCACGCGTTGATAATGAAAAAGCCGACAATGAAGCAGAGGATGCCGACGGCGGCATAGACGGCACTTGCGACAACCCCCTGCATAAAGTCCGCCGTCAACGCCTCGTATGTGGGAGACATGATGACAGCACGCAGGATCTCACCGATGCCGATGAACGAGCCCGCCGACAGCCACGCGACCGCACGGTTGCCGCGCCGAATCTCCTCGGCGAAATCGCCGGGGATGAAGAGGTCGATCACGATGTTGGATACAACCATGAGCAGGATGCCGAATGCGGCGTAGAATACGGTAAGCATCAGGGTGGACAGATCGATCATGTGGGTTCTCCTTTATGCAGCTGTGTTTCGCGTGCGATACACCTCAAAGAAAAAATGTCGGCAAAGCACCTCTTGTTACGGCGTTTCTGTTACCACCTCCGCCCGTCCGCGTGTATCGCCCGTGCGAACGAGCACGGCGTAGCGGAGGAGGGTATGACTGCGCTGAAGCCGGTCGGCGTCAGGTGCGCGGTCGGGGCTTGTCTGCGTCACGACAATGTGCGCTGTGCCATCCGCCGCGCTCGTAATGCGTGCGGTCTCCTCCCGCGTGCGAATGATGATCGGATGCTCCGCATCACCGAGCATTTCGTACGCATCCTCCACCCTGCCGTCCACGCCCTCGATGAGATCGAGAGCGGCAATGCCTGCATCGACCTGCGCCGTGTAAACCGGAGTGCCGTCCTCCTCCTGCTGCTCCGTGTGGTAGGGGGCATCACTGAGGCGTTCGTGCATGACATAGGGGAGATTCACGAAATCGCGGAACGCGTGCCAGTAGTCCCGCGTGTCGAAGTCGGGAGCGACGGATAGGAGCAGGATGATGCAGGCTCCGGCAAGACCTGCAACCGGCTCGATGAGGGAGTTGCGCAGCCTCGATCGCCGATACATCGCCCGTGCCTTCTGCCGCTTACTCGTATCCGTGTCCGTGTCCGCGATGATTGTGGAAGCGGAGATCTTTCCTCCCTGCGAACTGCTGCGACTGCCGTTCCAATACTCGACAAAGAAGGTGTTCCTGCCGTCTGCGCTCTCGTATTGCTCATACCTCGTCTCATCGCCGACCGCCGCATCCGTATCGCCCCAGACCCCTGTTACAACCTCCGTGCCGCTGTCATGGAGACGGTAGCCCTTCGGCACATTGTTTCGCGCAGAGGAGGAGATGATGCATGAGAGTCCATCGTCTGTGATGCTCAGCCAGATGTGTGCATTGGTGTCATTCGTGATAAGCTTATACTCTGTCCATACATCATCCGATGTTTTCTCCTTGTATCGGATCTTTCCCACAATGGTACATGGTTTCGTTCCGATTTTGATGCCGGTCCAACAGTCAAAATCCACAGCATCACCTCCTAGCGGAAATGGGAATCGCTGATAAAATAGACTCTCAGATTGGTGCAGATTTTTTGTCCTGTCAAGGAGACAAACCGGACGCATAGCAAGGGCTATGTGGAGGATTTGTCGACGATGAGAGGGCGAAAAAGATACGCCAAGATGGCAGTGCTGAATTTATCAGTGCTTCCCTTAATGTGCGGTCAAGTGGTGGTGCGCGGACTACTGCACCACCATCGCCCGTCCGTGCGTGTCGCCCGTACGGACGCGTTCGGCGTAGCGGACGAGCGTATGATTTCGTTGGAACTGGTCGGCGGCGGGGGCGCGGTCGGGGCTTGCTCCCGTCACAACGATGTACGCCGTGCCGTCCGCCGCGCTCGTAATGTGTGCAATCTCCTGCTGTGTACGAATCACAATCGGATGCTCCGCATCGCCGAGATCCTCGTACGCGTCCTTCACCCTGCCGTCCATGCCCTCGATGAGATCCAGAGCGGCGATGCCTGCATCGACCTGCGCCGTGTAAACCCTTGCGCCGTCCTCCTCGCGCTGTTCCGTGTAGTAGGGCGCATCGCTGAGGCGTTCGTGCATGGCATAGGGGAGATTCACGAAATCGCGAATTGCATGCCAGTCCCATGTGCTGAAACCGTCGTTCCCGAGGAGACCGACGAGAAGGAACGTGACCGCCCCGTAGATACACGCGCCGATCATGACAAGCCTGATGCCGTGGAGCGTCTTTGCCCGCTTCGCTCGCGTCATTGCCCGCAGGCGATCGGCGGGCGGCGGTGCTTCGGGGGCAATATCGGCGGCGGCGATTTTCCGTCCCATCGAGGCACTTTTCTTCCCGCTCCAGTTTTCGATAAAGAACGTGAACTTCCCGTCCGCTGTTTCGTACTGCTCGTATGTCGCCTCGTCGCCGACTGCCGCATCCGTATCGCCCCAGACAGCGGTGACCACCTCCGTTCCCCTGTCGCGGAGGCGGTAGCCCCTCGGAATCTTTTTCCCCACAGGAGCGGAAAGACTGCACGAAAGCCCGTTGTCTGCAATGCTCAGCCATGTGCGGTCGTTGCTTTCACGTGTAACAAGACCGTACTCCGTCCATACATCGTCCGATGTTTTCTCCTTGTAGCGGATCTTCTCGGCGATGATGTAGGACTTCCCCTCGATCGTTACTCCCATCCAACAGCGGAACTCCATGCACGCACCTCCTTTTATGGGGTCAGTATATACGTGTTGTTTTACAAAAAGATAAGGGCGCACAAAAATGTGCGTCCGACATCATTTACAACAGAAAAAACTCCACGATCAGCACCATGATGGACGCGCCCGCCGCGCAGCGAAAGAGGCTTGCACCGTTCCACGCGAGGAAGAGGGCAAAGACGAATGCCGCCGCGCCCGCGACGGGGGTGCGCGTCGCCTCGACAATCGCGGGGAAGGTCATGACGGCGAGCGTCACATACGGGACGTAGAAGAGGAACGAGCGCACGAATACGTTCTTGATTGGGCGGCGCAGGAGGAGCGCGGGCGTGAGGCGGATTGCGATCGTCACGGCGCTCATGACCGCGATGTAGCTCCAGATGTCAGTCATGGTCGCCCTCCTGTTCCTCGTGAATGGGGAAGAGTGCCGCACCGACACCTGCGATGAGGAGTGTGAGGAGGATCGTGCGCGTGCCGCCCGAGAGTTCGCCCGTCACGGGCGCGTACGTCGCCGCGAGCGACAGAATGCAGCTCAGGAGTACCATGCCGCCGATGGGGCGGCTTTTCTTCGCGGCGGGCAGGATGACCCAGACGAACATCCCGTAGAGTGCGACCGAGAGCGCGGAGACAGCGGCTGCAGGCAGAATCCCGCCCGCAAGGATGCCCGCCGATGTGCCCGCCGACCACGCAGGGACGGAGATTGCCATTGCGCCGTAGTTGTAGTACGGGTTCAGCGCACCGCCGCGCGCGACCGTGATGCCGAAGATCTCATCCGTCACGCCGAAGCTGACGGCAAGGCGATGACCGAGCGACGTATTGGGTGAGAATCGCTGCGTCAGTGCCGCCGCCATGAGGAAGTAACGCGCATTTGCGACGAGCGTCAGCACGGCGATCTCGACATAGGGCGCCTGCGCCGCAATCACCGTAAAGCCCGCATACTCGCCCGCAGAGGCGATGTTCACCGCGCTCGTCACAAAGCCCTGCCACGGGGTCAGCCCCGCCGTCTTTGCGAGAATCCCGAGCGTGAACGCTACCACGAAATAGCCGAGCGCAATCGGCACGCCGTCGTGCACACCCTCCATAAATACCGTGCGCCGACCTGCGCCGAGTTTTTCCTCCATCATCGTCACCTCACAGATTGATTTCCCTATTGTAGGATAAATCTGTTATTTTGTAAATCGGATGTGTGAGGTATACTTTAGGAAGCACTGATAAAATGAAGTCCGTCAGATTGGCGCAGATTTTTTCGTCCGAACTAGGAGGCAAACCGGACGCAGAGTGGTGCTCTGTGGAGGATTTGCCGACGAAGTGCGGGCAAAAAAGATGCGCTAAGATGGCGGTGCTGAATTTATCAGTGCTTCCGTTAGCCGGCTTGTCAGTGATGACCAAAACTGCTACAATGGAAACAGAAATGAAAGGATGGTGATGATATGTCAAACGCAGCCATTTCCTACGACATCATGGAATCTGCATGGCATACCGCGTCGCGCCCGCATCAGCCCGTCGCCATTGGTGGGCTGAGCAGGGCGGAGATCTCTGCCGAACTTGCAAAGGGGATGGACTCACTGCATAGCGGCGGAATGACGCCGGATGAGGTGGATGCGGCGCTCGCCTGGGATTTCGACAGATGAGCCGTTATCTCGTTCAGTATTCCCCTGCAGCATATGAGGACTTACGCGCGATTTATCACTACATTGCCGTAGAACTGATGGTGCCGGAGACGGAAAAAACAAACAGCGCGCATTCGCTCTGCAGTGCGTGCGCTCGATACACTGCCGTACAGATACGCGGCGGTTGACTGGGAGCCGTGGAACTCGGCAGGGATGCGCAAAGTCTCCGTCGACCATTATGTTATCTTCTACTGTGTGGATGAAAAGACGCAGACGGTCACGATTGTCCGTATCTTTTACGGAGGTCGGGATATCGAAGAAATTATAAAATAACAAAGGTCATGCAGGATGTTCTCCCGCATGACCTTTTTGCTTGCAGTTCGTCTCAGCCCATCTCATAGCCCGCGTCGTCGAGGACGGCGGCGAGCTCAGAGTCCGCGATGTCGCGGCTCGCGCTGAACTTCGCCGTGCCCGCATCGAGATCGACGACGACATCGGAGACGCCCTCTAGCCCCTCGAGTGCCTTCGTGACGTGCTTGACGCAGTGGGGGCAGGTCATGCCCTTGACGTTGATGGTCTTTTCCATAGTGATATCTTCCTTTCTGTCACTGGCGGCTCGTGCCGCATCTATTGTCTCCATCGCAGAGGCGATGGGCGTTACCTCGGGTTCGATCGCCGTGCGCTCCGCCACCGCCACGGGTTCGTGCGCGATGGCAAAGAAGCGCAGCCGCAGCGCGTTCAGTACGACGCAGACGCTCGACAGGCTCATCGCAGCAGCCCCGATCATGGGCGAGAGTTTCACGCCGAATGCCGGGTAGAGCACGCCTGCCGCGAGCGGAATGCCGATGACATTGTAGAAAAATGCCCAAAAGAGGTTCTGCTTGATGTTGGTCATGACACTGCGCGAGAGGCGGATGGCAGAGACGGCGTCGAGGAGGTCGCTGCGGACGAGCACGGCGTCCGCGCTCTCGATGGCGACGTCCGTGCCCGCGCCGATGGCGATGCCGAGATCCGCCTGCACGAGCGCGGGCGCGTCGTTCACGCCGTCGCCGATCATCGCGACCGTATGCCCCTCGGCTTGCAGACGCTCCACATGGGCGCGCTTGTCGGCGGGCAGGACGCCCGCGATGACGCGGTCGATGCCGAGCCGCGCGGCAATCACCTGTGCCGTGCGTTCATCGTCGCCCGTGAGCATGACGGGCGTGAGCCCCATCTCCTTCATCAGTGCAACTGCCGCCGCACTGGTCGGCTTCTCTGCATCGCGCACGCCGAGCAGTCCCACAATGCGCCCCGCGCGTACGAGGGCGAGCGCCGTCTCGCCGCGCCGTGCCATCTCATCGAGGGCCGCCGTGATTTCATCCGTCAGCGGCACATCGAGCTCTGCGAGCAGCGCGGCGTTGCCCGCCGCGCACGTATCGTCGCCGATGCGCGCGCGCACGCCCCGCCCGAATACCGCCTGAAAATCCGTTGCAGTGGGGACTGTGACAGTCTGCTGCTCCGCATAGCTGCGGATGGCGGCGGCAATCGGGTGCTCGCTGCCCGCCTCCAGCGCGGCGGCGAGTGCAATGAGTTCGTCGGCGGTGATGCCGACGGGGTGGATGCTCACGAGCTGCGGGCATCCCTCTGTGAGCGTGCCCGTCTTGTCCATCAGGACGGTATCAATATTGCCTGCCATCTCAAGCGCCTCGCCCGACTTGATGAGGATGCCGTGCGCTGCGCCGCGCCCCGTGCCGACCATGATCGCAACGGGGGTCGCAAGCCCGAGTGCGCAGGGGCAGGAGATGACGAGGATGGAGATGGTGATGGAAAATGCGAACTCGACGCTCGCGCCCATCAGCAGCCAGACGCCGCCCGCCGCGAGGGCGAGCACAATCACAACGGGGACGAAGACCGCGCTCACGCGGTCGGCAAGGCGCGCAATCGGCGCCTTTGACCCGCTCGCCTCATCGACAAGGCGGATGAGCTGACGGATCGTCGTATCCTCGCCGACGCGCGTCGCCGTGAAGCGGATCGTGCCCTCGACGTTCAGCGTCCCCGAGGTGACGGCATCGCCCTCCGCCTTTGCGATGGGCATGGATTCGCCCGTCACGGCGGACTCATCGACGCTCGTCGCGCCCTCCGTCACCTGCCCATCCACGGGGATGCGTGCGCCGGGACGGACAATGACTGTCTC
Source organism: Selenomonas sp. oral taxon 126 (assembly GCF_001683335.1). Taxonomy (GTDB): domain Bacteria; phylum Bacillota; class Negativicutes; order Selenomonadales; family Selenomonadaceae; genus Centipeda. The sequence goes on along the minus strand of NZ_CP016201.1, from coordinate 715,225 downwards.
GCCGAGCGCAATCGTATGGACAGGGACAGTCACCTCTGCGCCGTCACGCAGGACGGTCGCCTCGGCGGGCGCGAGCTGCATGAGCGCACGGAGTGCGCCCGTCGTCTGCCCCTTTGCACGCGCTTCGAGATACTTTCCGACTGTGATCAGGGTGACGATCATGCCCGCCGACTCGAAGTAGAGATTCGTGCTGTACTCCGCTGCGAGCGCGAGATCGCCGTGCCCCAGCCCCCAGCTCATGCGGAACATCGCGAACACGCCGAACAGCGCGGATGCCATCGAGCCGATCCCGACGAGCGTATCCATATTCGGCGCACCGTGCAGGAGATTGCGGAATCCATTGACATAGTATGGACGGTTCACATACATAATTGGCAGGACGAGGACGAACTGCGCGAGCGCGAACGTCAGCGCATTCTCCGCGCCCCAGAACACCGCCTTGAAGCCCGCCGCATAGGGCATGCCCCACATCGAGAGCATTGGGCTCATCGCAATATACATGGTCGGCAGGAGGAAGAAGATGGAGATGAGAAGGCGTGTGCGCATTGCGTGGATTGCCTGCTCCGCCGCATCCGTTCCCGCAGGTACCGTGCCTGCCGTTGGCGCGCTCTGCGCGGCGGCGAGCGCACCCTTCACGCTCGCGCCATACCCCGCGTCCTCGACCACGGCGATGATCGCGGCAGGACTTGTGACTGCTGCGTCATAGGCGAGTGTCATCGTATTCGTCAGGAGATTGACGGAGACCTCCGCCGTTCCCTCCATCTTCTTTACGGCGCGTTCCACCCGCGCTGAACACGCCGAGCAGGTCATGCCCGTCACGTTGAATGTTTCTTTTTGCATAGAGATCCTTTTCTATATATAGAAGATATTTTGTTACAGTATAACATTCCTGTCAAGAGATACTTGTAATGAGAAAAAATTTCAAAATGGATTGCATGAGAGCGTGAGAAATGTTATCATCGTAGTATCACTTGAATATAATCCCAAAGGAGAATTTTAACATGGCAAAGATTGCAGTTGTATTTTGGAGCGGCTCGGGCAATACGGAGACGATGGCGAACGCGGTCGTGGAAGGTGCAGAGCAGGGCGGCGCAGAGGTCGAGCTCATCCGCGTCGGCGACTTCTCCGCTGACCGTATTGCGGACTACGACGGTATCCTTATGGGCTGCCCCGCCTGTGGTACGGAGGAGCTCGACGAGGGCGAGTTCGAGCCGTTCTTTGCCGAGGCGGAGGGTAAGCTCTCGGGCGTGAAGGTCGGCATGTTTGGCTCGTATGGCTGGGGCGGCGGCGCGTTCATGGACACATGGACGGAGCGCGTGAATGCCGCAGGCGGCGCGATGGTCGCGGATGGCGTGACCTGCGAGCTCGAGCCGGATGACGACGCACTCGAGCGCTGCCGCGCACTCGGCGCAGCAATGGCAAAGGCGGTCGGCTGAAGGAGAAACGCATATAAAAGAGGGGTGCTCTGCGATAAAGTTTCGCAGAGCACCCCTCTTTGCGTTGTGCGCCTGGCGGCGCACGTTTCTAACCGATGAAAGATCGGAGTCTGCCCGGTAGCGGGAAAGACATAGCCAAAGACAAGGGTGTTCGTCGCGAGGCGAAATCTGAAGGAAGTCGGCGGCAAACCTCCGGCCTGACGAACAGGAACCGCATAGGAGGCTATCGTTGGGGATAAGGCCGCGATCCAGGTTGAAGTCCCAAAGCTACACGGAACCAACGGTGGTAAATGCGGCAGGTAGA
>NZ_CP016201.1:711284-713460 GCF_001683335.1 Selenomonas sp. oral taxon 126 | reverse complement strand
GGAAGCAATGGAAGAAGCCGAGGACGAAGATTCGTAATTTATGCAAGTTGGGAGTTCCCCTTGAAACAGCCTACAAAGCAGGAAACTGCCGGAGAGGTTGTTGGTGGACAAGCAACACGGTGGCGGTCAAGATGGCAATGACAAAAGAAAGACTGATACGCTTCGGCTTTTATGATTTAGCCGAGGCATATCAGTCTGTACACGCAACCTATTGAAACCGCCGTGTACCGAACGGTACGCACGGTGGTGTGAGAGGACGGCGGCTAATCACCGTCTCCTACTCGATGTGCGCCTGGCGGCGCACGTTTCTAACCGATGAAAGATCGGAGTCTGCCCGGTAGCGGGAAAGACATAGCCAAAGACAAGGGTGTTCGTCGCGAGGCGAAATCTGAAGGAAGTCGGCGGCAAACCTCCGGCCTGACGAACAGGAACCGCATAGGAGGCTATCGTTGGGGATAAGGCCGCGATCCAGGTTGAAGTCCCAAAGCTACACGGAACCAACGGTGGTAAATGCGGCAGGTAGATGGAGGGAAAGAAACGTGTGGTACCCGGGGAGGTCTGCATAAAACGCTCGGAAAAGGGCAACCACAGCCGCAAGGCTGTGCTGAATATGCAGAAGTCAGCAGAGGCCATAGTAGCCGAGAGGTGAAGGGTCGAATCAGTAGGAGTATCCAAGTACAACCGGGAAAGGAGGAGCGACTGGAAATGGCAGAAAACCGGAAAGAAAAGGGCTGCCCGCAAAAGGATCGTGCGGAACACGAAGAATATGCGGGAGCGTCAAGGTCGTTCCGTCGGATATGGGAGGAAAGGAACCGTGTACAGCCGGAGCTCTTGGAGAAGATACTGAGCAGGGAGAACCTGAACAGAGCTTTCAAGAGAGTGAAGGCAAACAAAGGAGCCGCGGGAGTCGATGGCATGACCATCGAAGAAACGCAGGCACACTTGAAAGAAGGAAACCATGCGAAAGCACTAGTGGAACGAATCCTGCGGGGAAAATATACCCCGCAGCCGGTGCGAAGCGTTGGAATCCCGAAGCCGGACGGAGGAGAGAGGAAACTCGGCATTCCCACCGTCATAGACCGTACCATACAACAGGCAATCGCGCAGCAGCTCGTAGGAATCTATGAGCCGCTGTTCGCCGAAGGAAGCTATGGGTACCGACCGGGAAGAAGTGCCAAAGACGCCATACGAAAGGTGAAAGAATACGCAGAGCAGGGCTACACCTATGCGGTAGCGCTGGACTTATCCAAGTATTTTGACACCCTGAACCACGAAATTCTGCTTCAGTTACTGAGGAAGGACATAAAAGATGAGCGAGTCATCCAGCTCATCAAGAGATACCTCAAAAGCGGAATCATGGAAAAAGGCGTAGTCCGAGAGAGAGAAGAAGGCTCCCCTCAGGGAGGGAATTTATCGCCCCTGTTAGCCAACATCTATCTCAACGAATTTGACCAAGAATATGCGAAAAGGGGAGTCCCGTGCATACGGTACGCGGACGATATCGTACTGCTCGCCAAGAGCAGGCGAGCTGCGCAGCGAATCTTGGTCAAGAGCACGGCCTATCTTGAGGGAAAACTGAAGCTGAAAGTCAACCAAGAGAAAAGCAGAACGGTCAGCGTGTTCGCAACGAAGCAATTCAAATATCTCGGATTCACGCTGGGGAAAAACGGAAGCGGCGTATATGTACGAGTCCACCCGCAAGCGTGGAAGAAGATGAAAGCCAAATGCAAAGAACTAGTGTCCCGGAGGAGGGTGCAGAAACTGCCGACCTCTCTGGACAAGATAAAAGAATATATGCGAGGCTGGTTGAACTACTACGGGATAGCGAGCATGAAGAATCGCATAGACGAATTGAACCAATGGCTGTACCATCGCGTAAGGATGTGTATCTGGAAGCAATGGAAGAAGCCGAGGACGAAGATTCGTAATTTATGCAAGTTGGGAGTTCCCCTTGAAACAGCCTACAAAGCAGGAAACTGCCGGAGAGGTTGTTGGTGGACAAGCAACACGGTGGCGGTCAAGATGGCAATGACAAAAGAAAGACTGATACGCTTCGGCTTTTATGATTTAGCCGAGGCATATCAGTCTGTACACGCAACCTATTGAAACCGCCGTGTACCGAACGGTACGCACGGTGGTGTGAGAGGACGGCGGCTAATCACCGTCTCCTACTCGA
>NZ_CP016201.1:678329-711259 GCF_001683335.1 Selenomonas sp. oral taxon 126 | reverse complement strand
TTCGTAATTTATGCAAGTTGGGAGTTCCCCTTGAAACAGCCTACAAAGCAGGAAACTGCCGGAGAGGTTGTTGGTGGACAAGCAACACGGTGGCGGTCAAGATGGCAATGACAAAAGAAAGACTGATACGCTTCGGCTTTTATGATTTAGCCGAGGCATATCAGTCTGTACACGCAACCTATTGAAACCGCCGTGTACCGAACGGTACGCACGGTGGTGTGAGAGGACGGCGGCTAATCACCGTCTCCTACTCGATATCCAAAAGAAAAATACTTTTCTTTCATGCTAATTTCGCATATAGTATTAGCATGAAAGGAAGGTGAGCGTCGTGAGTCAATTTGAACAGCTGGATCATCTGCTGGAAAATCAGGGCGGGTTACTGCGCACCGGACAGGTTATTGCTGCTGGAATCTCAAAAACAGTTTTTTATCAATTTGTGCAGTCTCGCGGGCTGGAACAGGCGGCACATGGGATTTATCTTTCCAAAGATGCCTGGGTGGATTCCATGTACCTTTTACATCTGCGCTGCCCGCAGGCGGTTTTTTCCCATGAAACGGCGTTGTTTTTCCATGACCTGACTGACCGGGAGCCCTTGGAATATTCCGTCACAGTCAAAACGGGCTACAATCCCACGCGCCTTAAGAATGAGGGCATGCAGGTCTTTACGATTAAGGCGGAGCTGCACGAGGTTGGCCTGATTACCAGGCAGACACCTTTTGGGCACAATGTGCCGGTCTATGATATGGAGCGAACGGTTTGTGATGTGCTTCGTAGGCGGAACCAAATCGAGGTGCAGAACTTCCAGGGAGCTTTGAAGGCATATGTCAGGCGAAAGGATAAAGATCTTCGCACGCTGATACGCTATGCAAAGCTGTTCCGGGTCGAGAAAATTTTACGGCAATATTTAGAGGTGCTCTTATGATTAGAACGGCGAGGCAGCTGAAAGATTTGATTCGCAGCCTTACTAGGAAAAATGCTGCGGATGCACAGAGCCTGATGCGAAACTATATGATGGAGCGGTTCCTGGAACGCATTTCTCTCTCAGCTTATTGCGATCAATTCATCCTTAAGGAAGCACTGATAAATTCAGCACCGCCATCTTGACGCATCTTTTTTGCCCGCACTGTGTCGGCAAATCCTCCACATAGCCCTTGCTATGCGTCCGGTTTGCCTCCTTGTTCGGACGAAAAATCTACGCCAATCTGACGGACTTCATTTTATCAGCGATTCCTTAAAGGTGGTATGCTGGTGGCGGCAATGGTTGGGCTAGACGCTCGCTCCACGATGGACATGGATGCGACCATCAAGGGGGTCAACGTCAATGTAGAGGACGTGGAGAACATGATGACCGAGATCATCGCTGTTCCCCTTGATGACGGTGTTACCTTTCAAGTGAAAAGCATCTCAGAGATCATGGATGAGGCAGAATATCCGGGCATACGGGTCACAATGACAGCGCTCTTTGATGGGGTGCGCACCCCTCTGAAAATCGATATCTCCACAGGCGATGCCATTACCCCCAAGGAGGTAAAGTACAGTTTCAAACTCATGCTGGAAGATCGGTCACTTGATGTGTGGGCCTACAATCTCGAAACTGTGCTGGCGGAAAAGTTAGAGACCATCATCACGCGCACCACGACGAATACCCGTATGAGGGATTTTTACGACATTGCCATTCTACAACAGATCTACGGCATCACTCTAGACCCGCACATTCTCCATGATGCTCTTCCGGCGACAGCCCGCAAGCGCGACACCGAGCGTCATCTGGCCGAGGCCGCCGAAGTCTTTGACGAAGTGGAAAGCAGCCCGGTCATGCAGAACCTGTGGGTGGCCTACCAGAAAAAGTTTTCGTATGCGTCCGACCTTAATTGGAGTACTGTCATGGCTGCGGTGCGCCAACTGTTCTCACGCTACGAGGGCATGGTATAAAACCTGGGCACTATTTTAAATCTGACGGACTTCATTTTATCAGCGATTCCTTAAGACAGCTCCTCCCCTACGTTCAGCAGGGTCAGTTCCGACATCTTTTGGAGCATGAGGTTCGTGTCAAGCACGCTCATGTGGTGCTCGAGCGCGTACCACAGGATGCTGTCGCGCGGATTGCGGACGTAGAGTTGCTCCGCTCCCGCGTAGTAGAGGAGATATTGCGTCTCCTCCGGTGTCAGCTTCATGGCGAGGGCGAGGGAAATGACCTTGTTTCGCGCAGGTTGTTTTTTGCGTCCGGCGAATATATGATAAGCGTAGATGCGCTCCAAGAGGGAATCTCGTACGACATCCTTTTTGATCAGGCGTTTTTCCTTCAGAAGATGATGCAGATATTCTGCCAGCGTATATTGGCGGAAGTCCTTCCGATTGTCCACGAGAAACCCCTCTATACCGGAGGCTAGGTGTAAATCGTTCTTCAGTTCCTCGGTGCTTTTCGGCATGGTGCTGCGCTCCTATAAAAATTGATTCATCACCCTGGTCCATAGGATAATACGACACAGAAAAGAAAGCAAGGTGATTTCTTGGATGCCAAGATAAGTGCATATTTCGAAGAGTCTTTTCAGAGGATTCGGCTGCTCAAATCCGGCGATAAGGGAGACGTGTGGCTGGCGTCCGAGCAATCGGGGCGCTTGGTCGTGCTGAAATGCATCGCTTTGACGGAGCTTCCTTATAGGCTCCTCAAAGGCAAGGATTACCCATTGATCCCGCGCATTCTGCATTGCGTCGAGGATGACGGCGAGACAGTCGTCGTGGAAGAATATGTGCAGGGCGAATCCCTGCTTGATCGCATTGGTCGCAAGGCGTATCTTTCGGAGCATGAGGCAGAGAGCGTTCTCCTGCAGCTATGTGAAGGGCTTGTTCCGATTCATGAACAGGGCATCATTCACCGTGACATCAAGCCGTCCAACCTTATCCTGCAACGCGGCTGCGTCATTCGCCTCATCGACTTCGATGCCGCCCGCACATTCAAGGAGCACAGCAGCGAGGACACGATGTATCTCGGCACCAAGGGCTACGCCCCGCCGGAGCAATTCGGCTATGGGCAGACGGACGCAAGGAGCGACATTTACGCCATCGGTGTAACCATGCGAAAATCACTGCCGGAGGAGTACTGCGGCTATCTCGCCCCCATATTTGCTAAATGTATGGAAATCGATCCGAACAGACGCTATCGGGACGTGCAGGAACTTCGGCGTGCGGTGATCTTGCGCAGGACTTGGGCAAAATGGGGCAGGATGGCACTGCTGACGCTGGCAATCGCATCTGTCGCAGCATTTTGTTTCCTGCCAAGGCACGACGTAGAAAATACGCTGCCGAGCGTTCCCGTAGCTGAGCCGAAAGACGATGCACCAGTTGTCCGACGACCAAGTGCGGCGGAAGAAAGTCCGTCTGAGCCAACGCCCGAAAAATCTGCTGATAGGCTTGCGGCGCAATCATTTGCTCCATCAGATGTCGAGCCGGAACAGGAAATAGCAGAGCCCGCTTCCTCGACCGAGTTATCTGCGCACGACAGCGACATGCCGTCTGTCGTCAAACAGGAAGAGACAAACGCCGTGGAGAATGTCGATGCGTTTATGGAAGCGTTCAAAGATGATCCGGAAAAACTCGCCTATTGGCAGACCAGAAATGCTGTCCTCTCTACAACCTTTGATCTTTCCGAGGAGGAACGGCTTGATGATATGAAACGGATCGAATTGGGAAATCGGGTGAATGCTTTTATAAAAAATCTGCCGACGACAATGACGCAGGAGGAGCGCAACCAAGCGATTGACGATTTCGCAGCCGAGCAGAGGAGACTGTTGGGGATAAAGGATTGGCCGTGACAGCACGGGCACAAAAGATTATTTCTCCAGTTACCTCTCGGGGAACCAAGACTTATGCATTTTTTGATACAATGTAGAAACTATTTTTCTATAATGAAAGGTGGATGAAAATGGCTAAGTTTTGCGTAAACTGCGGCACAAAATACGAAGAGGGAGCCAAGTTCTGTTCAGGATGCGGAGCACGGCTTGAAAACAAATCCGGAGTCATTGCGTTAGACGATTCTCCCTTACCCTCGCATGAACAGCATATGCCCGCACCTGCTCAAAACGCACCGGTAACTGAACCCCCATACGCATCCAGTGCTCCCCCGGATGCTATTATCCTGAAATCCTCTGCGCCTATTCCCAGTAAGATAGGATGGACAAAGTGGGGCTATATTGCAGGTCTTTTATTGCTCGCTGCAGGTGGATTTGGGATAATAATATTACTGGTTGTACTTATGATTTCTGGTTTTCAGATATCTTTTCATAAAGATAAAATGAGAAGAATGAAGTTCAAGTTTGTAAACAACGTAAGCAACGATGATATATACAATAAATTGTCTCCTATACTCACACAAAAATATGGCGATAAAATTGAATTTGACCAGGAGGGTGATACTTTATCCGTTCACTACAACAGTATCATATACGACATTAACATAGAAGAAGACAGTACCTTTACTATTTGGTGGAGGAGATCAATAGCGGGGGCATTCTTTTCATTCAATGAATGGAAAGAATACAAAAAAATTCGCATAGGAACTGCTATGGTAGCTTATGAACTTCAAAAAGCCTTCAATGTATGTAAACTTTGATCATGATAGCTGATGATGGATTTTTTATCGTTATTATAGCGGGAGCTATGTCTTGGAGTTTTGGGTAAAATCCACAGGGGAGATCTATCTTATCGTTGCAAAAATGCGCGATTAAGCGATAGGTACATATCATCTTCCTAGTTGATTATGTAAGAATGATGAAGAAGTTATGCGGTTTTTTGATGCTTCTGTGTCTGTTTGCATTTGTCCCTACAGCTTCGGCGGCAATATATCCGGATTATTGGCGGAATGATACGAACTTCCCGCTCGTGTGGGGTCACATGGGGACTGCCCAGTATATGGACAAGACATCGCTTGTCGTCCAGAGGTATGATCCTCCGAACTATGTCATTGCCGTGAATGTCATTACCGTCTATGGTGCAGATTCCGGTAACACGGAGATCGCACGTGTAGATACATTCCGCTATTACTATAACTATGAGAATACAGGGATGTATACGATTGGTGACAATGAGGCGCGCCACTATATCAAACCGACAGGCAGCAATGCCGAATCGGGCTTAGTCATGTACGTTGGCGAGGCCGCCTTTTATACGGCGTATCATATGAAATTCTACGGCGCACAAAATTGGAATTTCGGATCGTTTTACTCCAAAGTATTTGATGATGATTTTTATGCACGCGTGAATGGTGCGCGAGAATAAAAATTATTTCATACATTTAAGACAAGTGAGGAAGGAGCGACCAGCATGAAGTCGGCGTGGGAGCAGTTCAAAGAGGAACTCCGTGCAGAGGAACGGGCAGAGGGAATAGAGATCGGTGAGGAAAAGGCATACCTCTCGTCCATTCGGGCAGTGATGACGAATTTTCAGCTGACGGCAGAGAAGGCGATGGATATGCTTTCCATTCCGAAGACGAAGCAGGGACATTATAAGGCGATGCTCTGAGATTATTCATAGCGAAAAGGCGTTTATAGCGTCACTGTTTATTTCTCCGAACCAAACGAAAGCTGCACGAAGGTTAAATGCCTCCGTGCGGCTTTTTGTGTGCGGCGCTCAGTCGGCGAGTACGTCCGCGTATGCTGCTTTTCCCTGCATCATCTTCGCTGCGTAGGAGCAGAGCGGAACGATCTTCGCGCCGTCACGCCGCGCCGCCGCAATGACCTCCTCGATCAGGCGGCGTGCGATGCCCTGCCCGCCGTAGGCGGGATCGACCTCCGTATGCGTGATGACCCGGCGCCCGTCCTCGTCCTCGATCTCTGCAAATCCGACGCATTTTTCGCCGTCATACGCTGCAGAGCGGCGCGCCCCGGCTTCCCATACGATGTTCATGCCAATGCTCCTTTCACACCTGCTCTTGCAAGCGCATCTGCGGGATCCTCGTCATGGTCGATGCAGAACGAGATAAAGTCCGCTGTTTTCGGTATGCGTTTGAACACGTCCGTTTCGCGAAATGCCGCCAGAATCTCATCACAGAGTTGGAGAAGCTCGGCGCATTGGCGTTCGATATCGTCCTGATATTGCGCGGCAAGTTCGTCCTCACTGAACAATTCGATCTCCGAGATATCCGTATGCTCCCAATCGCCGGGATTGTAGCGGAGATCCCTTATGGACGCCGCATCCGTGCAGTAGCGCTTGTCGTCCTCCTGATAGTCCCGCAGTGTCTGCTCGAAATCGTCCGCTGTGTTCATACAGACCAGAAACTCGGCGTATTCGGTATTGCAGTCAAATGCCAATGCGTAAAATTCCATCTGGGGATGCTCGTTTAGAAAAATTTCCATATCGGCAGAAATCTGCGCTACAATTTCTTCTTTTTTCATGCTTCGTCACCTCGCTGGAATTATTATACCATAGCCGGGCAAAAAGGGCTGCCGCTGTGCAAGGGAAAGCATGTAGAGGGTTATGAGGTAGAGTTCGAAGGGGGAAAGCCAAAGCAGTAATCGTCAGCAGATGATGCAAGAGGCGTAGGGAGCGATTCCTGCGCCTTTTTTGTGTGCGCAGGTCGGTCTGCGCTCCGCTTGAAAACGTATGCCGTATGACGTATGATAGGAGAAGCCCGAGAGGAGGTGGAGGCGGATGGAACTCAAGATATTCACCACGTTCAGGACGATTGTGCGCACGGGCAGTTTTACAAAGGCGGCGCGGCTGCTGAGCTATACGCCGTCCACGATCACATTTCACGTGGCACAGCTCGAAAAACTCGCGGGCGTCCCTCTCTTTGAGAAAAACGGGCGGCGCATGGTACTCACGAAGGCGGGGGAGGCGCTGGTTCCCTATGTGGATGAGGTGCTTGCCGCGACGAAGAAAATCAGGAATTTCCAATACGGCGTCGCCGCCTATCAGGGGACGCTCACAATCGGTGCGCCGGAGTCGCTGCTGTGCTTTCGTCTGCCGCCGCTCCTGCGCATCCTGCACGCGCACGCGCCACGCGTGGATCTGCGTCTGCGCTCGCTGACGAGCCGCGATGTTGTGGCGGCGCTTGCTGACGGACAGCTTGATATCGGCTTTGCCTACAGTGTGCAGGGGCGGGATAAGGAGAGCCTCACATTTTGGAAGTTGGAGGAGATTCCGCTGCATTTTTACACATCCCCGCGCGTTGCCGTCTGGTGTCCCGACTTTCGCGCGCGGGATATGCTGATCGATGAGATCCCTCTTGTCACCATGCCGCATCCGGGCGAGGTGAGGGAGGTCGTCGATGCCTATTTGCGGCAGCAGGGCATTTCCTTTGCGAATACGATTGAGCTGCGCAGTACGCAGACGATCATCAATCTGATTGAAAACGATATGGGGGCGGCGCTCCTGCCCCCCTTTGCCGTGGGTGAGCGCGTCGCGCAGGGGCGGCTCGTGCGGGTGTCTGCGGATCCGCAGGGCGTGACTGCGTTCTACGGGGTGCACCGGCGGAAATGGCGCAGTCCCGTGATGAATCTCTTCCTCGATATACTCGCGGAGGAGCGGGGTGCAGATCGGACGGAGGTGGACGATGGAGCGGGTTCTCGCGGAGGAGATACGGGACTTTGATACGAGCCTTGACCGTCTGTGGGCGCGGCAGGATCTCATCGTGCTCGCGACGGGCACGCTTCTCTGCCTGCGGTCGCTCTATCGGCGCGCGCAGCGGATCGGTGCGCTGGGGCGATTCCGCTATGCCGTGCTGCGCGCGGAGGACTATGTGCTCGGCACGGCAGAGGAGGAGATACGGCGCAGTGTGCGCGCGGCGGCAGCGCTGCCCGGCGCACGGGTCATCGTGCTCTATCTGTCGTGCCTCGACATTCTGACACGCCCCGACTTCGCCGATATGGAGCAGCGGCTCTCCGCTGAGACGGGCTGCATCGTCCGCTGCTTTTTTCGGGGGCCACTGGCAAAGGCGGACGGCATCACACACGAGACGGCGGAGGACATCCTCGCCGCGCTCCCGCCCGCAGTGGGCGCGGTGACGGCACGCGCGCCGCTGCCGCCGCCGATGAGCGATGTCGCGGGTGCTGCGGACTTCCTCCATGCAGATGGGGCGGCAACGGTGCTCGTTACGCCGTCGGGCTGCCGCAATGCGCTCGCGCGCATGGATCTGCTGCCCGCGCACACGGATGTCTATGCACTGATACCAAAGGCGGAGGACTACATCTTCGGGATGGAGGACACGGCGGCGGAGGAGGTTGGTGCGCTTGCGGCAAAGGGGCAGCACCGTGAGATACGAGTGCTCACCTCGCCCGTACCCGCCTTTATGGCGATGGCGGCAGAGCCTGTCCTCGCTGCGGCGGAGGCGTACGACTGTCATGCTGAGGCGTGCCCGATGGACGGCTTTCGCGATGCGTATGCGGGCGCTGCGGGTGTGGAGCGCGCGATGGCAGAGGAGGCTGCGTCCATGTGGCGGGAGCAGGGGCGCACGGTTCTCCTGCTCGGGTACAGTCCGCTCCTCTGCGGGGATGCTGCCCAGCTCACACAGGCGTGCGCCGATCTCGCCGCCTCCGGCTATGTGCTCACAGGGCTTCGTGATACAGGGGGAGCGCAGCCCGCCCTCATCTGGCTCCTGTCCGCGGCCGGTATCCCTGCGGCAACGTGGCTGCATGAGCACTGCGGCATCCCAATCGTACGCGCGCTGCCGCTCGGCTCTGTGGGATGGGCGGCGTGGCGGGCAGAACTCTCTGCGTGCGGCGTGATGCCCGCGCCACGCGCGCATAGGGGGGAGATGCCTCCCGTGTGTACCGTAACAGCGGCACATCGTATCCTCATCGTCGCCGATCCGATCGCTGCGTCTGCCGTCCGCCGTCTGCTCACATCGCACGGCTGTTCATCTCCCGTCTGCGCCGCCTATGCGTGGTCGGAGGAGACGGCGGCGCTCTATCGCGCGGCGGGCACGGAGGGGCTGCACATCGTCTGCACGGCGGAGGAGCTGCGCCCCCTGTGGGAGGCGGCGGACATTGTCATCGCAGACCCCGCCCTCTGCTCTGCGATGGGGGACAAGGTTCTCCTGCCTCTCCCGTCGGGACTTTTCTCAGGGCGGGACGCGGCGGGAGCGGGCAGCGGTGTGCTCGGTGCGAATTTTGCAGCGCGGTTGGAGGAGTTTTTTGGAAACCTCGATTCTTCAAAAATATTGAACTAGTATTTTGAATTTATCCGATTGTACTCAATTATGGAATGTGATACTCTCCCCTATGAATTTAGGAATCACTGATAAAATGAAGTCTGTCAGATTGGTGCAGATTTTTTGTCCTATCAAGGAGACAAACCGGACGCATAGCAAAGGCTATGTGGAGGATCGAGGGCGCAGAGAGGGCGAAAAAGATACGCCAAGATGGCAGTGCTGAATTTATCAGTGCTTCCTTTACTATTGATACAAAGGATGGTTCAGAATGACAAGGAAGAAAATGCTCACAGCTCTCGTACTCGCATGCCTTTCGAGCGGGAGCATGGCAAGCGCTGCAGAGGATGCGGCAGCAGAGATGCAGGATACGGCGCAGGCGGTTGACAGCTACGATCTGCCGGCGGTCACGGTGATGGGGACGCGTTCGCCTGCCCCTGCCCCTGCGGCGGAGCGTGCCGCCCTGCCCGGCGGATTCCAGGCGGATCAGACGACATTTGGTCTGCTGGGGGATCGGGATCTCATGAATGTGCCGTATACGGCGCAGAGCCTCACGACGAAGAATTTCGATACCTTTGCCGCGCCGTCGGGCGATGTGAATCAGGTGCTCGCAAATGTGCCGTCCCTGCGCGTCGGCACATCTCTCATCAAGACGGACTTCTCCGCGCGCGGCATGCTCGCCAACGGCTCGGCGATGTACCTGAACAATGTGCCGGGCTTCTTCATCATGGCGGCGGGGCCTGTGACGAATACGATCGCACGCGCCGATGTCATGGTCGGCCCGGCGGCGACGCTCTCGGGCTCGGTGCAGTCCTACAACGGGCCGGATGGCGGACAGCCGGTCTCGGTCTATCTCTATACGAAGCGCCCGGAGAGCGGGGATTTTACGCGCTATCGGCAGACCGTCGGCGGCTACGGACACTACGGCAGCTACATTGACGTGAACCGCAGCGGGCTCGGCGACGGCACGTTCGGCGTGCGCGTCTACGGCGAGCACAGTGAGGGGAATTTTGCCGTCAGCGGTGCGGGGCGTCAAAAGAACAATATTTTCATCGATGTCAGCCGCGAGACGCCGCAGAGCAGTACGAATCTCTTCGGCGGCTACTATAAGGACCGCCTGCGCGGGACGGAGCGGCGCTTTAACATTCAACGCACCGCGCGGCAGGTGCCGGGGGCGCCCGATGCGAGCCGCAGCTACGACGATCCGAATCTCATGCACAGCGACTGGGACGGCTATCAGATCACGCTGAACCACGAACAGCGGATCAATCCCACAACGAAGCTCTTTCTCAATGCGGGCACGAACGACATGACGAATCGCCGCTTCATCTACTGGTCGCAGATCACGATCGACGGCGACGGCAATCTGCGCGGCAATCGCGTCTGGTCGCAGTATTTTTACCTCAAGAGCCGCTATGGGCAGATCGGCGCGAATCATAAATTCCGCACGGGGGCGGCAGAGCATGATGTGACGCTTGCCGTTGACCGCTCGTGGCGCGTCCAGTACAACAACACGCGGCGCGACAATCCGAACGATCACGTGACGGGCAATATCTACAGCGGCATCATCTATCGGCCGTCCATCTACAGCTACGACATCTCCGCCGGTCTTGGGCAGAGATTCCAGTATCAGGAGATGGACACGAGCGTCAACCTGATGGACAATGTGAAGATCGGGAAATGGAATCTTCTCGCCGCCGTGACGCGCCGCCACGGGAACTATCGCGGCAGTGCGGCGGGCAGTCAGATCTCCGATACGCAGTATGCGCCGACGTTCGGCGTGACCTACGCACCAACAGATCGACTCTCGGTCTACGGGGCATATGCGCGCTCCACAACGCGTGGGCAGGTTGTCGGCAGCGGCTATGACAACGAGGGGACGATTCTCCCCTCTGTGAAGGTGACGCAGAAGGAGCTTGGCGTCAAGTACAAGTTCGGCAATATGTACGCTGCGCTCGCGTATTTCGACGTAAACCAGCCGAACTATATCGATGTTGCGACGGGGGCGTCGACGAAGGCATATCGCCTCGACGGCGAGAACCGCTATCGCGGTGTGGATCTCAGCATTACGGGGATGGCGGCGCCGAAGTGGAACGTGTTCGGCGGGATTCAGTACCTTCACGCGCGCCAGCAGCATACGGCGGGCGGCACGAACGACGGACTGCCGACGGACAGCTCCGCACCGTGGAGTGCGGTCATCGGGTTCGAGTATATGCCGAACGAGGATTGGAGCATCACGGGACGCATGAACTACGTCTCGCGCGGCACGATCATCGGCTCGAACCGCCGCGAGCTCTCCGTGCCGTCCTCGGCGGTGTTCGATCTCTTTGCGAGCTATCGGACGAAGGTCGGCAAGACGCCCGTCTCGCTGCAGGCGTCGATCTACAACGTGTTCGACCGCAGCTATTGGATTCTCCAGCCGGGACAGGGGAGCAAGCTCCTCCTCTCGATGCCGCGCACGTTCATGCTCTCCGCGACGTTTGAGCTCTGAGAATGGGGCGGTACTCTCGGAGCGCCCCTATCGTCACGCCGTTGAAAGCCTCCCCCGTGCGACACGGGGGAGGGGGACCGCGTGAGCGGTGGTAGGGGCGCCTTGAGCGTCTGGACAAGACAAACAAAGAGCTGTTGCACGGTCAAAATGACTTCGTGCAACAGCTCTGTATTGCTTTTTCTGCGCGAATGGGGCTGCGCAGAGGTGGGAAAAGGAGGAACTCCATGATACAACCTATGACACGCAGACTGCTGGCGTTGCTGCTCGTCCTGTGCACGGCGCTCGCGCTTGCGGGCTGCGGTGAGAAGCAGACGGTATCGCACGAGGAGCGCGTGGTGACGGATACGACGGGGCGCGCGGTGAAGCTGCCCGCCGAGGTGAAGAGCCTCGCCATCGTTCCGATTCCGTGGGCATCGGTCGTCTACGCTGTGGACGGCACGGGCGCGCGCGTTGCGGGCATGCACCCGTCGGCGAAGGCGGCATACGCGAACTCCATGCTGAAGACGCTGTCGCCCGAGATGGAGAACGCCTCGACGGATTTTGTCGGACAGGATTTCGCCATCCACATGGAGGAGCTCGGCAAGCTGAACCCGAGCGCGATCATCGTCTGGAACTATCAGGAGGACGAGATTGCACAGCTCGAAAAGCTGAACGTCCCGACCATCGCGCTCAAATACGGCACGATGGAGGATCTGCAAAACGGCATCCGCGTCATCGGGCAGGTGCTTGGCAAGGAGGAGCGCGCCGCGTCCCTCGTGCAGTTCCAGCAGGACACGATGGCGTACTTCGACGGGAAAAAGGCGGCGCTCGCCGATACGCCGAAGCCGAAGGTGCTCTACCTGCGTGACGGCGATCTGAAGGTCGCGGGCGGCGCTGCGGTGAATACAATGATGATCGAGACGGCGGGCGGCGTGAATGTGGCGAAGGACGTGCAGGGGCAGTGGACGCCCGTGACGATGGAGCAGGTCGCGGCGTGGGATCCCGACGTCATCATCCTCAGCAATTTCGCTCCGATTCAGCCCGCCGACCTCTATGAGGACAAACTCGCGGGGCAGAACTGGAAGAACATTGCCGCCGTGCGCGAGGGGCGCGTCTACAAAGCACCGCTCGGACTCTACCGCTGGGATGCGCCCAGTGTCGAGACGCCGCTCATGATCAAGTGGCTTGCGCAGAAGCTGCACCCCGCTGTCTTTGCGGACTATGTGCTAAAGGACGATCTGCGCGCGTTCTATGAGAAATTCTTCTCCTATCAGCTGACGGACGCGGATCTGAAGGAAATCCTCCATGAGTGAGGCGGGCATGAAGGGGCGCAGTCCTATCCTTTGGTGCGTGCTCGGTGCGGCGCTCATCGCGGTATTTTTCCTCTCGCTCGGCGTGGGGCGGTTCGCGATTGCGCCGGGCGCGGTCTGGGACATCCTCGTCAGTGCCGCCCTCGGCAGTCCCGCGCATGATATGGCATCGACGGTCGTGCTCGAGCTGCGTCTGCCGCGCACCCTGCTCGCAATGCTCGTCGGCGCGGGACTCGCGCTCTCGGGTGCGGTCTATCAGGGCATTTTCCGCAATCCGCTCGTCAGCCCCGACGTGCTCGGCGTGTCGAGCGGGGCGGGCTTCGGCGCGGTGCTCGGCATCCTCCTCTGGGGGACGGGGAGCGGCACGTCCGTCATCGCCTTTGTCTGCGGCATGGCGAGCGTCGGACTGGCGTACTACTTTTCGCGCAGCCGTGGCTCCGTGTCGATGATGTCGCTCGTCCTCTCGGGCATCATCATCTCGTCCATCTTCTCGGCGCTCATCTCGCTCGTGAAATACGCCGCCGACCCCTATGACAAGCTGCCCGCCATCACGTACTGGCTCATGGGCAGCCTCGGAAAGGCGGACTTTGACCGTCTGCAGGTCATCGCGCTGCCGATGCTCGCGGCGGGGGCGCTCCTGCTCGCAATGCGCTGGCGCATCAACATCCTCTCGCTCGGTGAGGAGGAGGCGCGCTCGCTCGGCGTGAATCCCGCGCGTATCCGCAACATCGCCATCATCGCCGCGACCGTCCTCACGGCGCTCTCGGTGACGGCGTGCGGCATCGTCGGTTGGGTCGGCCTCGTCATCCCGCATATGTGCCGCCGCATCGTCGGCGTCGATCACGCGCGGCTGCTGCCGGCGGCGTGCCTTGTGGGCGCGATTTTCCTCGCGCTCGTGGACATCTGCGCGCGCAGCCTCCTCGCCGCAGAGCTGCCCATCGGCATTCTCACGGCACTCCTCGGCGCGCCCTTCTTCGCATTCCTGCTGAAGCGCACGCGGGAGAAACAGGGGGATTGGTCATGATTGCGGTGAAAAATGCCGCCTTTTCCTACGACGGTGTGAACGAACTCTTCTCCGATCTCAGCTTCTCCGTTGCGCCGGGCGAGATCCTCACCATCCTCGGGCGTAACGGCATCGGTAAGACCACCTTCCTCCGCTGTCTGCTCGGCATCCTGCCGTGGACGCGCGGGGAGTGCCACGTAGATGGGAAAGTCCCTGTGCCCGAGGCGGTCAGTGAGGTGATCGGCTATGTGCCGCAGAGTCACGCGCCCGCCTTCCCGTACACTGTGTTCGAGATGGTCATGATGGGACGCGCACGGCGCATCGGACTGTTCCGCACACCGTCTGCGGCGGATCGCGCACGCGTTGCGGAGCTGCTCGACCTCGTCGGCGTCCTGCCTCTCGCGGATCGCGCTGCAACGGAACTCAGCGGCGGACAGCTGCAGATGGTCTACATCGCCCGCGCACTCGCGAGCGAGCCGAAACTCATGATTCTCGACGAGCCGGAGGCGCATCTGGACTTTCACAATCAGATGATCGTCCTGCGCCTCCTCCACCGCCTCTCACGGGAGCAGGGCATGACCATCGTCATGAATACGCATTCGCCCGAGAACGCGCTCAAGATCTCGGACAAGAGCCTGCTCATGCGGCGCGGGGAATATCTCTTCGGCACGACGGCGGAACTCCTCTCCGAGGAGAACCTCAGCCGCTACTACGACATCGACTGCCGCATTACCGAGACGCGCGTCGGCGATACCGTGCATCGGGGATTGCTGACACTGCTCTGAGCGCATAGAGAAACTGCCGCACGAGAGTCAAACGCCCTCGTGCGGCAGTCTTTTTACGTGCGCTGGCTCAGTCGGCGAGTACATCCGCGTATTTGTCTGTTCGTCGCATCATCTTGTCTGCATAGGAGCAGAGAGGGACGATCTTTGCACCGTCACGGCGCGCTGCCGCAATGATCTCCTCGATCAGGCGGTGTGCGATACCCTGTCCGCCGTAGGCGGGATCGACCTCCGTGTGCGTGATGACCCGGTGTCCGCCCTCGTCTTCGATCTCTGCGACCCCGACGCATTTTTCGCCGTCATACGCCGCAGAGCGGCGCGCCTCGGCTTCCCATATGATGTTCATGCTAATGCCTCCTTTCCTTGCCTCTGCTCAGAATAAATCGCTGTGCGTACCGGTTCGTACAAGTGTGAGCAGCAATTTTTGTTCTTCAACCTTGTAGATCAAAAGCCAATCCGGCTGGATGTGGCACTCCCGATAGCCGTGATAGTTCCCCGCAAGGGGATGATCGCAGTATTTGGGCGGGAGCTTTTGCTGATGGACAAGGAGGTCAAGTACCGTCTGAAAGTTTTTCGGATTGCAGCCACGTTTGACTGCCTTTGCGTAGTCTTTCTTGAAACGGCTTCGGTAGTAAATGTCAAGCATTGAGATCCCTCATCAGATCCTCTACACTGTGGAAGGGGCCAACGAGGTTTCGCTGGTTCTCAACATCCTCAAGGGCGGCACGCGTTTCCTCATTGTAGGCGGCGGTGTATGAGGTGAGGGAGCGGCGGGCAAGTTCTTCCAGCGTGATTTGCTGATCGGCAGCAACGCGGGTGAGATGCGCCGCGAGTGCATCGTTCAGATGTATTGCGAGCGTTGTCATAAGTGCCTCCTGAAGTTCCGTTCATTTCAGATTCTCTATGTCAATCATATACTTTTTGTTTCCGATTTGCAAGAAATGACGTATGAAGAGCGGGAAGCGCGGTCTTTATCCCGGATGTTAGCAATAAGAATGGATAGAAAAAGGCTGTGGCATGGAGTCATTTGTCCCCGTGCCGCAGCCTTTGTGCTCCCTTTGTATTCCTCAGAACCCGATACGCACGCCGAGATTTGCTTTCCATTTCTCCCTGATGGCATCTGCGCCCGCCGTGCTGTCCGCACTCATTGTGTAGGAAGTGCCGTCGATGCGTCCGTAGTTCATCTCCGCCTGCGGCGTCCGGTAGAAATGCTCACCGACAGACATCGGAAAAACATCAATATCCGCTTTTCGATGAAACACATCACTTTCGTGTATGTTATCGTCACTTTCTGCAATTTTGTGTGATACATCCATAAAAATGCTATAATATAAAGAAAAAATGCGGAAGCTATGGGACAATATCAGAAAGGAAGTCGCAATATGAAAGCCTCATCAAATGCACATCTGCGCCGCACACTCCTCTGTGCGCTCGCCCTGGGGAGTATCGCTGCGCCGTTTGCCGCGCCGCACGCGTATGCGCTGCCCATCGAGGGCACGCACGCCGCGACGAATGCGGACGCAGCGTCGATTACAACAAGCGGCACGACCATGGACATCACGGGCAAGACCGAGCACAACGTGCTCCGATGGGAGGACTTCTCCATCGACTCGGGCGAGAAGGTACGCTTCGACGGCGGCAGCCAGACGCACGACTATCTGAACCTCGTCACGGGCGAGGGCGCGTCGAACATCTACGGCACAATCGAGGGCGGCAGGAACGTCTACCTCGTGAATCCGCACGGCATCCTCTTTGCCGAGGGATCGCAGGTCAATACGGGTGCGCTCTACCTCTCGACGGCGAAGCTCGCAGATGTGAACGTAAGTACATTCGGGGGGGGCAGCAGTCCACTCTCTGCGAGCACGCAGACGGGCGACGTGCTGAACCTCGGCACGGTCAAAACGGCGAAGCTCTACATCGAGGGGAGGAACGTCACCGTCCTCAGCACGGATGCGGTCACGGACACAAACGGCACAGCGCTCACGGGGACGAACGTCAAGATCCGCAGCGCCGAGACCCCGCATATCGGCTACGATGTTGCCAATCGAGCGACGGCGAACTTCGACGAGAGCGGCGGCTCTGTGCAGCATAGCTTCTATGACTATGCGCATCCGAACACCGCAAAATCTGCAAGTGGGCGCGGATGGGATGTAGCGAACCTCGGCGGTGCGGCGCATACGGACTATGACTATATGCTCGTGCACGACATCTACGACCTGCAGAATATCAATGCGAAATGGGACGGCAGATACATCCTCGCGAAGGACATCGACGCGACGGCGACACAGGGTTGGAACAGCGGCGAGGGCTTTGCGCCGCTTGGAGATGGGAGCAACGAATTTACGGGACGATTGGACGGCGCGGGACACACGCTGCGGGGGCTGTATATCAATCGTCGGTTTGACCTCAAGGTCGGGCTGTTTGGCACTGTCAAGGAGGCGACCATCGAAAATCTTTCCCTCCGGGATGGCAATGTGAAGGCGATGAGTTGGGTCGGCGGTATTGTAGGGTTTGCAAAGAAGGCTGTCATTCGGAACGTCTCGTATTCCGGGACGGTCGCCGGAAGCAGGGATGGGGTCGGCGGCATTGTGGGACATGTGTTGGGCGGCAGGATTCAGAACGCATGGAATGCGGGCAATGTCACCGGGGGTAGTACCGCCGGCGGCATTGTGGGAGATGCGTACGAAGGCAGTACTTTTCAGAATGTCTGCAATACGGGCACTATCAGCGGATCTGGGACTCAAAGCGGCGGCATTGCGGGATATATAAAGAACAGTAGCCTTCAGAATGCATGGAATGCGGGCGAGGTCAGGGGGAGGACGAGCGTCGGCGGCATTGCGGGAGAGGCGTACGAAGGCAGTACTTTTCAGAATGTCTGCAATACGGGCGCAATCAAAGGGGTTTTGGAGCAAATCGGCGGCATTGCGGGATATATAAAGAACAGCAGCCTTCAGAATGCATGGAATACTGGGACGGTCACAGGGAATCAGAAGAGCGGCGGCATTGTGGGGGAGGCGAACGGCGGCAGCATTCGCCATGCCGTATGGAAGGCGGGCAGCGCAGGGCAGGCGGTCGGCGCATCGAGCAATGGGGCTGACGTGACGGATGTCAAGGTCGCTCTTGAGGCGGATATGAAGCTGGCGGCGACATACGCGGATTGGAAGGACGAGCACGGCAATGCCCTCGTCGCCACCGAGGGCGGCAAGGGCACGCCGTGGCGCATCTACGATGGGCATACCACGCCCCTGCTCACGGGTCTGATGAAGGGTACGAAGCGCCTTGCGAAAGTCTACGACGGCAATGTCTTTGCGACAACGGATCCGCACATCACCCTCGTCAATACGGGGAAGAATGTCGGCACATACGATGCCTACAGTGACCAGCTCGGCTATGACCTCATCGGCGGCGCGACCATTACGCAGCGCGTGCTGACCATGAGCGGCGTCGCGGCGCAGAGCAAGACCTACGACGGCACAACCGCCGCAGACGCAGCGCAGTTCCACGCGACGCTGAATAACGTCGTCGCGGGCGAGGAGAGCCTTGTCACGGCGACCGCCACGGGCGCGGCATACAACAGCAAGGATGTTGCGACGGCAGACAAGGTGAGCTACACGTTCGCACTGCGCGGTACGGGCGCGGGGAACTATCGTATCGCCGCAAGCACGGTGCAGGGAGCGGGCAGTATCACGGCGAAGCAGCTGAATCTCGCACTGATGGGCGGCGCACGATTTGACAAGACCTATGACGGGAATGCAAACGTCACGCAGACGCTCACGAAGGACGGGAACTATACGCTCTCGAATTTCGTAAACGGTGAGGGCGCAGGGATTGCGCTCGCACCCGTGACGGGCACATACACGGACAAGAACGCGGGCACGGGCAAAGCTGTGACCTTTGGCGGGCTGACGCTCACGGGTACGGGCGCGGGGAACTATTCCCTCTCTACGACCACCCTCACGACAACGGGCGACATCGCGAAGAGGGCGCTGACGCTCGAAGGGACGGCGGGCACGCAGTTCACCAAGACATACGACGGCAATGCGACCGTGACGCAGAGCCTCGTGCGCGGTACGAACTATCGGCTTGCGGGCGTCGTCGAGGGCGAGGGCACGGACATTGTCACGCTGAACGAATCCGCCGCACAGGGCGCGTACGTGACAAAGGATGCACAGACAGCGGGCGCGCAGCAGAACGTCATCTTTACGAACCTCGCGCTTACGGGTTCGGGTGCGGGCAACTATACGCTTGCGGCGAGCAAGACCTTTGAGAACGCGGGCAGGATCACGCCGAGGGAGCTGAACCTCGCGCTCACGGGTGGCGCACGCTTTGACAAGACCTACGACGGCAATGCAAACGTCGCGCAGTCCCTCACGAAGGGGACGAACTATAGTCTCACGGGCTTTGTCACGGGCGAGGGCGCGGACATCGAACTCTCTGCCGTCACAGGAAAATACGCCGACAAGAATGCCGCCAGAGATAAAGCCGTCACCTTTGGCGGGCTGACGCTCACAGGCACGGGCGCGGGGAACTATGTGCTGAACAAGACCACACTCACAGGTACGGGGACGATCGCGCGGCGTGCGCTGACGCTTGGCGCAGTTGCAGAACAGAGCAAGACCTACGACGGCACGAGAGTCGCCGACGCATCGAAGTTCCGCGCGACGCTCGGCAATACCATCGCGGGTGACAGCGTAACAGCCGCCGCCGCCACTGCGACATTCAACGATAAGAACGTCGCCGGAGCAAGCAGGATCAACTATACGGGTGTCGACCTCGCGGGTGCGGATGCGGGGAATTACACGCTCGCGGCGACAACAACGCAGGGCGTTGGCTCGATCACGCACCGCGACCTCACGCTGACCGCCGACGCGCAGAGCATTGTGCAGGGCGAGGCGCTGCCCTCCTTTACGGGCCGTGCGGAGGGCTTCGCGGACGGTGAAGACACATCCGTACTCGGGGCGGGCGGCTTGACGTTTGAGAGTGCGGTGACGAATACCGAAACGCCCGGCAGCTACGGGGTCACAGGGCGCATCGGCGGCGTCACAGACGGCATCCTCGGCAACTACCGCATTGGGCAGGCGGCGGGCAACGCGACTGCCTTCACCATCCATGCCGCAGCACTGCCGGGCGGACTCATCGCCTCGCTCGTACAGAATGCCGCGCCGCGCTTTGATATAGGCTTCGAGCAGGAGGTCTATGTCTTCGGCTTGCCGCGTCCGATCCCGACGGCAACGCTCGGCATCTATCGCTTTGCACCTGCGCGTGACCTCCTCATCGAGGGACTGCGCCTCGACTGAGGGGCTGCTCTCGGGGGCGCCCCTTCCACCGCTTCGCGGTCTACGCGTTCCGCGCACAGGCCCCTCCCCCGTGTCGCGAGGCTACTGAAAACCAAAGAGAACCTCTCTCAACAAGAAGTCGACAGCAATGTCGGCTTTTTGTTTTCTCCCACCTGACGAAGCGAATTTTTTTGCGATTTCCATAATTTCGGGGGGTAGAGATTTATAAAAAAGAATCATATAAAGCATTGTGTTATTCAGAATATAAATATGTTATAATGCACTCGAAAATATAGAAAAATAAAAGAGAACGACAGAGCAATGCGTCTTATCTGTTTTGTGGAAGCAGTGTGTAATATATTTGGAAAGAATGGAGATCGCATGAAAAAGTATCGGAAGCTTTGCAAAAAGTCGTTGGTGCTCTGTGTGACGGGAGGGCTTTTCCTCAGCGTCGGCAAGGCATATGCCGATCCGCAGGAGGAAAAGTCGATGGATGAATATGTGCTTCCTGCGGTGACGATTCAGAGCGAGCGCACGGAGGAGGTCTATGCAGGCGGGCATGTCGCGCGGGAAAACAGTCTGGGCGCGATGGGGGATACGGACTTCATGGACGTTCCCTTCAATACGCTCACGCTGACGCAAAAATCCATCGCTCAGTCAAAACAGGCGGGGAATACATTGGTACAGCTTGCGACCATGGATCCGACGGTGACAACGGCCGGCAACAGAACCTATAATGATGTACGCATTCGCGGTTTTTACATCAGTCCGCACGATTATTATTTGAACGGTGTCTCGGGGATGCTGTCGCAGTCGTCCATTCCGATGAATTTTGTCGAGCGCGTGGAGATCGTTTCGGGGCCGGATACGCTTCTGCATGGCGCCTCGATGAATGGCAGCGTCGGCGGCTCGATCAATCTCGTTCCGAAGGTTGCAGAGGATCAGCCGCGGATCACGTTCACGGAGACATTTTCCGGCAAGAGCCACTACGAGCACGCGCTTGATCTTGGCGCGCGTTTTGGGCGGGACAAGCAGTGGGGCGTCCGCATCAATGTGGATGCGGCGGATGGCAATACGGAGTTCCATCATGAGAAGATGGCGTATCACAATATTTTCATGAATCTCGACTATCGTGGAAGTAAGACGAAAGCGCAGCTGCTCTATGGCTATCGCTATGTCAATCAGACTGCGCCGACCTTTTCTCTGTCTTTGAACGGGCACGATCTGCCGGCGCCGCCCTCGGGGGATGCCAATTTTCAGCTCCCGTGGTCACGTTACCGCTATGACAACAATATTCTCACACTCTCCGTCGAGCATGAGCTGTCCAAGGACTGGCAGGCGTTCTTCCATGCCGGCTACCACGATGAGGGCTGGAATTCCTGCTATGAGTCGTATTATCCTAGGTTGATCGACGATCAGGGGAATTTTGAGGCGGATATGGAGGAGGTGCCCATCGCCTTTTGGAGGCTGAGCTTCGACGCCGGTGTGCGCGGCAAGGTGAAGGCGGGGGCGCTGACGCATCATCTTGCTCTCCGGATGGATCGCATGTCGGAAAATGGCGGCGGGCAGGATTGGTTTGGCAGCAATACGTATCGGGGCAATATTTACGATAACTCCATCACACGTCATACGACGCCGGAGGGCGTTGCGTTGGATCCGTGGTATTACAGCGGAGCGAAGATCCTCAGCGGAGTCACTGTGACGGATCGTCTCGTTACGGATGATGAAAAATGGTCGTTTTTGCTGGGGCTGCGGTATCAGAATGAAAAAGTTTTCCGCGCGCATGATGGCAAGGACTATACAGACTCTCATTCCACATCGGCGGTCAGTCCGAATTTCGGCGTAATGTATGCGCTCAACCCCGTGACCAAGGTCTATGCAAACTATATCGAAGGGCTTGGCAGAGGCTATTTCGTTCCGAAGAGATACGCAAACGGCGGGGAATATCTGAAGCCGCAGATGACCAAACAATATGAGGCAGGCGTCAAATGGGATACGAAAAAACTTGCCGGCAGTTTCAGCATTTTCTCGCTCGAACAGGAAAATGCATATGCCGATGCGGGCAAGGTGTACCGCTATCATGGGCGGAGACAGAACCGCGGCGCTCAGGTAACGGTGTTTGGCGAGGTATCGCCCAAATGGAACCTCATCGGAGGTCTGATGTACCTGCAGGCAAAGCAGAAGGGCGGCGTCAATGACGGCAAAGATATTCCTGCCATTCCACAGTGGAACGCGACGCTGACGGCGGAGTACAACGCCGATCCAAATTGGACGGCGTATGGACGGCTGACCTACACGGGCTCCGCATATCTGACATCTGCCAATACGGCGAAGGTGCCGGAGTGGTACCGTCTGGATCTCGGCGTACAGTATGAAAAGCCGCTTGCCGGCGGGAACGCCATGCGCGTCGGATTGCATGTGTTCAACGCACTCAACCGAAAATATTGGTGTGCGCGCGGCAATGATACCGTCGCCTTGGATGGGCCGCGCAGCGTCGTTCTAAGTCTCGGATATGACTTCTAGGAAGCTCTTTTTATGGGGCGTATCTCTGGGTGTTTTGGCGTGGTTCTTTGGGAGTTTTCTCCCGACGAGGGATGCGATCCGCGAGGAAATGCCCTCGGCTCGGACGGGGGAGGAGGTGTGTGAAAACGGACGCGCCATTATCAATCTCAGTGTTGCAAATTATCTGGCGGTAGGCGAGAACGTCCAGTATGTTCATGACGTGCCGCAGCGCATTGTGGTGGTCGGATCCGGTGAGATCGAGACGCTCTTGGTGTTCGGCGCAGCTGATCGGATTATTGCGGCAGAGTCGTGGTATCCGTTGGAGAAATTTTTGCGGCCGGAATATCGGGCGCTTGCCAAAGACCTTCCGATTGTGCCGTATGGGCAAATAAACCTTGAATATCTGATATCGCTGCAGCCTGACCTGCTGATTGCGCAGCAGTGTATGTTCACGGACAAGCGCTTTGTCAGCACCACGTTTTGGAATCGGCGCGGCGTCACAACCTTTGTTCCGTGGAATACCAATAGTCCGGCGGGACGTGCGCATCGGGAAACCATCGAAAGCGAAATGAGATTCCTCTATGGCATGGGACAGATTTTGCACGAGGAAGCCCGTGCCGATCAGATGATCGCAGACGTCTATCGGACGATTGATGAAATTCGGGCGCGGTGCGCGCATTATCCGAAGCAAAAGGCGCTTGTGATCGAATTCATGGGCAAGGAGATTGCTTCCTACGATGCAACGCGGCTGGCCGGCGATATGGTCACCCGTCTTGGCGGTGAGATTCCTGCGACGGCTCCGATGATTGATTTGGAGACATTGATTGCCGTTGATCCGGATGTCCTTTTTGTCGTCTGCTATGGCGCGGAGGATGCAGAGCGCGTTCTCGCGCGGATTCAAAACGACCGAGCGCTGAACAGTCTCAAGGTGGTCAAGACAAAACGCATTTGTCCGCTCCTCTTGGAATATGTATACTCGTCGGAGGTGCGGACGGAGGAGGCACTCAAAATCATCGGCCATGCCCTCTATCCCGAAGAGGATGGGATTTCAGCGCCACGGGGGTTTTAAGGAAGCACTGATAAATTCAGCACCGCGTTCTTGCCGCGTGCATTCGTGATCGTCACGGGGGTGCGGCTCTCGTTCACGTCTGAGATGAGCTGATAGAGATTTTTACGCGCCGTCGTTGCATTGATTGCAGTCATATACATCCTCCTGCCGCACTTTGATTTTATTACAGCGTACGCGTTCCCGTGCGTCAACGAAACCTCTGTATTGTGCCGCACAAAAATACCGCAGGCCGAAACCTGCGGTACTCTGTTGGCGAAGATAGGGAATCAGAAGAGGAATTCGACGCGGCCGAAGAGCTTCTGCACCTTATCGTCCGGGCGCGGCATCAGAAGGGCCTTTCCGTTAAAATACTTCGCTGAGAGCACGACGTTCCTAAACAGCATGTAGTTCGCACCCAGCTCGATCCCCTTCGATCCTTCGGGCGCGCCGTCGTCCGTCGGCGCGGCGGAGGCAAAGCCGAGGTAGCGATAGGAGGCATAGGCACCCCACGAACCCTTGTCCATCGGATCGGCGCCCTTGTACTCATAGGTGATCTGATAGGACTTCTTGTACTTGCTCGCGAGATTCACGTCTTTGTTGTAGGCATGGGCGCCCGAAAGCATGCTGTTGCCGTCGAACCGATAGCCGAGGTTCAGCTCCCAGATGCTCATCGTGTCCTTGCCGCCTGTGATCGGCCGGAACCCCTCCGAGTTGCCGCGGTAGTACCCGACGCCCGCCATCAGATTGTTCTTGTTGTACTGGACTTCGACCGACTGGAAGTTTGCGGGATCAGTGAGATTCTCATCGCTCGCGCGGCCGGCTTTCAAGTCGACCTGCAGATCAGTGCCGAACGTCACCTCCGCACCAGAGAACTCGCGGTCGTATACGAGCGCACCCGGCGCGGCATACGCCTCGGCGGAGAGCAGCTCCATCTTGCCGAGCTTTACGGTAAAGTTGCTGTAGTCGCCCTGCGTCCAGAGACGTTTCAGCGTGACCTTGTCGCCGTTATCGTCGCCGGCATCCGTGTTCATCTTGGTCTCCGCATCAAGACGCGCATTGACATGCCAGTGATCGTTCACCTCTGCGGACGGTTCGAGGCGGAACAGGAGATTATTGTTGTTCACGCGTCGGCCGGTCTCGCGGCGCTCGCTCGTGTAGGTGTATTCGAGCACACCCTCCCACTTCACCATATCCGCGTGCTTTTCGAGGTTTGATACGCGTACGCCGAGGTTGTTCAATTCGTCTGCGAACTCGGCGGCAAGGCGGTCGACAAGCGCCTTGTCCGATGCGGACATGTCGCCCTTTGCCATCGCCTTCGCCGTCATCTGCGCCATCTCATAGCGCGTGATGTTGCGGTCGCCGCGATACGTGCCGTCACCGTAGCCCTCAACCACACCGTCGGCGGCGAGCTGCGTCACAGCATCGTATGCCCAGTGGTCGCGTGGCACATCGCTGAACGGATTTGCCGCTGCGAACGTCGTTCCTGCCGCACCGACGACGAATGCCGCCGCGAGCGCGGACACCAGAGTTTTCTTCATGAGAATTCCTCCTTTTGAATTTGCGGGCAGGGGAGCGTTCGCCTATGTTTCCAATGAGATGCATTGTGTCTGCGGCGAATCATTTCCTCGCCTCGCGTAAGTAATGAAACTAGCTCTCATTATATATGGATGAAAAAGATTGTCAAGTAGAAATTTCAGAAAACTTCGTCATGTAACGTAAAAATTCATCCCGCACAAAAATACCGCCAACCGAGGCTGGCGGTATCTGTTTGTAGGCGTGGGAAATCAGAAGAAGAATTCGACGCGGCCGAAGATCTTCGATGTCTTGTCCTGATTTATCCCGAGGTATTTTGCATACAAGTCTTTGCCGCGGAAGTACTTCGCCGAGAGGACGACATTCGGAAAGAGCGTGTAGTTTGTTCCAATCTCAATGCCGCGTGTCCCTTCCATCGCGCCGTCCGTTGTCGGCGCAACGGAAGCACCGGCGATCTGGCGATAGGAGACGTATGCGCCCCACGATCCCTTGTCCTCCGGCTCCGCACCCTTGTACTCGTAGGTGACCTGATAGGATTTCTTCGGCATGTTGCCCCATTGGAGATACTGGCTGTGCGCATAGGCACCCGAGAGGAAGCTATTCTTGTCGAAGCGGTAGGCGAGGTTTGCCCCCCAGATAGGCATTGTCGTTTTTCTGTCTTTGAGCATGGTGCTGAGGTCGGCGGCATTGAGCCGATAGTATCCGATCCCCGCCGTAAGGCGTCCGTTGTACTGGAGCTCTGCGCCCTGATAGTTTGCCGCGATATCGCTTGAGAACTCATCGCTGCCCATGCGGCCTGCCTGCAGCTTGACCTGCAGATCCTTGCCGAAGGAGACCTCCGCGCCCGAGAATTCGCGGTCGAAGATAATCGCGCCCGGCTTCGCATACGCCTCCGCCGAGAGCATTTCCAGTTTGCCGAGCTTCACGTTGAAGTTCGTGTAGTTGCCCTCCGCCCATGCACGCGCGAGGGTCACTTTGTCATCTGAGCTTGCCGTATCCTTTGCGGTATCCCATGCGGCATCCTTGCTCATGTTGGTATTTGCATCCAGACGTGCGTGTACCGACCAGTGATCGTTCACCTCTGCCGTCGGCTCAAGGCGAAAGAGCAAATTGTCGGTGTTGCGCTTCTTGCGTCCTTTTCCGCTCTCGTCACGCGCCGAGGTTTCAAAACGCTCGCTCGTATACGTATACTCAAGCACGCCGTTCCACTTCACCATATCGGCGTTCTTCTCAAGCTTCGACACGCGTACGCCGAGGTTATTCAGCTCGTCTGCGAACTCCGCCGCGAGGCGGTCGACGAGTGCCTTGTCCGAGACGGGCATATTTTCCTTCGCCATTGCCTTTGCGACCATCTGCGCCATCTCGTAGCGCGTGATGTTGCGCTCACCGCGATAGGTGCCGTCGCCGTAGCCCTCGACCACGCCGTCTGCCGCGAGCTGCGTTACGGCATCGTACGCCCAGTGGTCACGCGGGACATCGCTGAACGGATTCGCCGCCGCAAATGTCGTCGATGCTGCACCGACGACGAATGCCGCCGCGAGCGCGGATACCAGAGTTTTCTTCATGAGAATTCCTCCTTCTGAATCTGCGGGCAGGGGAGCGTTCGCCTATGTTTCCAATGACATGCATTGTGTCTGCGGCGAATCATTTCCTCGCCTCGCGCAAATAATGAAACTAGCTCTCATTATATATGGATAAAAAAGATTGTCAAGAAGAAATTTCAGAAAAATGAATAAATATCTGGAAGAATATATTTTATGATTCTTACCAATGATTTCCGTATATGATATAATAAAGGGAAATCTCGGGATAACGGTTGTCATTTGGGAGGAAAATATCATGAACGAAACGATCAAGGCGACCTACATTGCGCACGAGGGAGCGCTCTCGGATGTCTCGGCGTTCGATTCCGGCGCAACGGCGCGTGCGGTCACATTTCATCGGAGTCTGCCGATGTACGAACCGACGCCGCTCGCCGATCTGAAGTGTCTTGCGGAGGGGCTCGGGCTCGGGCGGGTCGCGGTAAAGGACGAGAGCAAGCGCTTCGGGCTGAACGCGTTCAAGGGGCTCGGAACAAGCTACGCCATTGCGAAGTATATCGCGCAGTATCTGGATCTGCCTGAGAGCGAGATGACATACGAGAATCTGCAGCAGCCGGAGTACCGCGAGCGTATCCGTAACCTTACCCTCGTGACGGCGACGGACGGCAACCATGGGCGCGGGATTGCATGGGCGGCGAAGCTGTTCGGGCTTTTTGCTCACGTCTTCATGCCAAAGGGCGGCTCGCCCGAGCGTCTGGCGAATATTCGCGGGCTCGGCGCGGAGGCGGCGTTCACCACGTACAACTACGATGACACCGTGCGCCACGCCGCAAATCTCGCAAAGGAAAAGGGCTGGGTGCTCGCGCAGGACACGGCGTTCGACGGCTATACGGAGATTCCGCGCTGGATTATGCAGGGCTATACGACCCTTGCACATGAGGCGGTCGAGCAGTACGATGAACTGCCGACGCATATCTTCCTGCAGGCGGGCGTCGGCTCGCTGCCGGGCGCGATCACGGGCTACTTCGCCGCGCACTACGGGGAGAAGCGCCCTGTCATCACCATCGTCGAGCCGAACCGCGCGGACTGCATCTATCGCACGGCTGCCGCAAACGACGGCGCACCGCGCATCGTCACGGGCGAGATCAACTCCATCATGGCGGGGCTCTCCTGCGGCGAGCCGAGCCCGATCGCGTGGGAGATTCTGAGGGATCACGCCGATCACTTCGTCTCCGTGCCCGAGTGGGTCGCGGCGAAGGGCATGCGCATCCTTGGCAACCCGCTGGACGATGATCCGCACGTCGTCTCGGGCGAGAGCGGCGCGGTCACGACGGGGCTCGTCGCCGAGCTCATGCAGAACACGAGCCTCGACTATCTGCGCGAGAGCATCGGACTCGGAAAGGATGCCCGCATCCTCTGCATCTCCACCGAGGGCGACACAGACCGCACGAACTACCGTCGCGTGGTCTGGGACGGGCTGTATCCGAGCTATTGACTATCATATAGATACAAAATGCCTCTGCGCCGAAACGGTGCAGGGGCATTGTCATAGGCGAAAGTCTTCTTGTCGCATCATATCAAATAGGGCTGTGTATGGTATTTGGAAATGGCACGCGACATCGGGAAGTTTCGGATTGTTTGAGCGCGTCGTTATGCGACCTGCCGACTGCTCGAAGCTCAGGAGCGTATAGCCATATACTTTGGCGGCGGCGATCAGCCATGGGTCAGCAACATTTTCTCGCGACCAGAGACGAAGCGCGGATTCGGTGTATTGATCGCTTTGCTGAATAAAGCTCAGAACATCTCTATACGTCTGGATAATTTGTATATCCTGCGTCGACAGAATACATTCGTTCGGAAGATCGCTTATCCATGCGGAAAGTTCGTCTGTTCCCTTTAGAATCTCATCGCGCACCTTATCCAGAACGGCTATTTTATCCAATGAAATTTTAGGACGCAGCTGCTGCCAAAAAGATGGGGCAAAATCAAACGGATAGTATGCACGGGCAGGGCGTATCAGACTATTGGCGTCGATGAGGTATTTTTTGCTCAACTCAAATGCCTCCCATCCGCTCAAGTGCACCTCTGTAGGTTCTGCGATTCGTTGCTGTCAGTCGGTAGGCATCTGTATCCTGTGTGTTCCCTTGAATTACGCTCCGTTCAAGGGCGGTAAGAAAACGGTGATCAAGGTTCGAGAGCAAGGTTTTGTAAAAATCGCCACCGCTTTTCTTTTTATGAGCTTTTGTTTGCTCCCATTGTTCTTTTTGTAATGCAAGCATACGTGTATAGAGAGTTCGTGGTATCTTTTTGGTTGTATAGGCGCGTCGCAGAATCACCGCTTCACTGCATCGGAAATGACGCGCGGCTTGTCCTATCATATCTTCAACAGGAATGGACGAATCCCATACTTCGGAAAAATCTGCTGCAGGGACGAGCAGTTCTGCTGCAACGGCATTGCACTTCTGTTCGAGCAGACTCACGCGCTCATCCGACCATTCGGGATTGTTGAACAGGCTGTTTTCGCCGAGCCATACATGAACCGTTTCATGCAGGAGAGAGAAGAGGCGTCCGTTTGCTGTGTCTGTTGTGTTTATAAAGATGAGCGGCGCATGGGTATCAATCAGGGTAAACGCACGGAATTCCTTCACATCGAGTGGACGATGTGTATTTGCTCCGACCTTTCCCCCCGTAAAGATGAGGAGTCCATGCTGTACGAGTGTGTTGCGTAGGCGATTGAAATTATCTTCCGCATTTTTTCCTTCTCTGTACCAGTTTGTTTTGAGGCCAAGATCATCTCGTATCCGTTGTGCAATCTCGCCCGTGGAATCGTGGAGGCTGCGACTTCCGACAAAAGAAGTTGCGTCCGATTGTTCCCGTTTGAGTTCATCTCTCATCCAATCCTGAATTGCTGTCATCTGATCGAGGATATCGATGAGTTCACGACTCGGCTTTTGGTTTTTTTTACTTCCTACGGTGCGGTATTCGGCAAGTGCGATATCCTCGTCAGGCGGTGTCTGTAGAAGAAAATAGCCGAATGGAATACGTGTTTTCCTGCTCATCGCTTCCAGCTGTTTCAGTGTTGGCTGCTTTTCCCCGGTCTTCCATGCGTTCAGCTGGTCGAGTACATCGGGAGCGACCTGATCTTCATGGACATTCTGCATAATCCAGTCGATCACGGGCGCATGAATCGGCACCGTGACGGTTGCCATTCGAACCACCTCCTTTTGTTCGTTTCTTTTATGATAGCATATTTATGAAGTGAGTTCTATAGAAAAAGAAGGAATGAGATACCGCTGTTTGTGGAAATGTATTTTCGTTTCTGCCGATAAACGGAAATATGTGTTATGAGAGGCATAGAAAATCCAGGTTCGTTGTAAAATGAAATTGAACAGCGAAACAAACAACAAAATCCATAGTGACTTCCCGTGCTATAATGATTCTGCTACAAAACATCAGCGAAGGAGCAATCACTATGGATTACGCCTATTCTACCACAACGGAGGTCATTCGTAAATCGGGAAAGCACCTTACCCTTGACGAAAGAGGGCAAATACAGGCACTGCACCACGAGGGGTTCTCGCTTCGCGCCATAGCCGCGCGGGTTGGATGCGCGCACACAACGATCCACTATGAGCTTAGACGTGGAACTCCTGAACGCCAATCTGCTCGCTGGCGATCTCCACAATATACGGCAAGGCAAGGTATACTTCGCCCACCCCTACAGCTCATGGGAGCGCTCGCAGAACGAGCGTCACAACGGCATCCTCCGCCAATATATTCCCAAAGGAACGGGAATCGACGGATACAGTGACGAGGACATCCTAAACATAGCGGATGAGATAAACAGACGCCCTCGTCGCGTGCTTGGTTATCAAACACTAGCAGAACTGTTTCGCACGTTCTTGGATGAAGTGTATGCCATTGAAAATGTTTCTTAATTAAATCGCTGTTCAACTTGCTCTTGCAATTCACGAAAAAGCATAAATATATGATGGAATATCTTCTTACCAAAGGCTTACATATGTGCTATAATGAAGAAAATTTACGCGGAAATTTGGTAGGGCGGAATACAAGATGAACGAATCCATCAAGGCGGTGCATCTTGCACATACGGACGGCGCACGCGCGGACTGCATCTATCGCACGGCTGCCGCAAACGACGGCGCGCCGCGCATCGTCACGGGCGAGATCAACTCCATCATGGCGGGGCTCTCCTGCGGCGAGCCGAGCCCGATCGCGTGGGAGATTCTGAGGGATCACGCCGATCACTTCGTTTCCGTGCCCGAGTGGGTCGCGGCAAAGGGCATGCGCATCCTTGGCAACCCGCTTGACGACGACCCGCGCGTCGTCTCGGGCGAGAGCGGCGCGGTCACCACGGGACTCGTCGCAGAGCTCATGCAGAACGCGAGCCTCGACTATCTGCGCGACCGCATCGGCCTCGGCAAGGACGCCCGCCTCCTCTGCATCTCCACCGAGGGCGACACCGACCGCACGAACTACCGCCGCGTCGTGTGGGATGGGCTGTATCCGAGTTTCTGAGTGAAACTGCTCACAATGGCGTTTGGAGGGATTATGCGTCTATATTTTGACTGCTGTTGCTACAATCGTCCGTTTGATGATCAGTCACAACAACGCATTCATGACGAGAGTGAGGCGATCCTCTCGTTGATAAATCGTGCTGCTGCGTGTGGGGACACCATTCTTGACAGCAGTATTTTGCGGCTCGAAATTGAGCGCATCAGTGAGCCTGTGAAAAAGGCGAAGGTACAGCAGCTGCATCGGATTGCCTCGGAGGTCATCACCTATGCACCTGAGACTCGTCGTCGCGCTGAGGAGATTCGGCAGATGACTGCAATTCACGAGATGGACAGTCTGCATCTTGCGAGCGCGGAGTTTGGTAACGCCGATGTTTTTTTGACAACGGATATGAAATTGCTCAAGTCCTGCCGTAATGCAGGGCTTCATGTACGCGTGATGAATCCCGTATCGTATTTGGCGGAGGTGATTGAACATGATGGATATTAACGTCAATAGCCCGAGTGATGTACGGGCGGCGGGGATGCAGGTTTTGGCGGAATCTCTGGGCGCGGTTGGATTCACACGATTCATTCAGCAATTTGAAAATGGATCGGGCGACTATACGAAGGAAAAGTATGAGAGTACCCCCCCGACATTTGAGCAGCTCGATGATATGTTGCGCGCGTATTCGTAGGATGCGGTGAAAATTTCTCAACAAAGAGGTGCTCTCCGAAGTCGTTTTGACTCGGAGAGCACCTCTTTGTTGGTGTTGTTCGGACACGCTTATTCTTCGTAATGCCCTCTACAGGCTTTGACAATGATGGCGTCCGCTGTCATCGCGTAGACAAGTCGGTTCTGTTCATCGATGCGCCGGCTGTAATCACCGCCAAGGTGTTTTAGCAGCTCCGGCTTTCCAATCCCGTTTAATGCACCGTCACGATCAATGCTTTGGAGCAGCTGGTTGATCTTCTTCAGCGTGCGTCTATCCTGTGTCTGCCAGTATAGATATTGTGCAAAAGCCGTTTCTGTGAACGTAATTTTACGCATTTTCCATCGCCTCTAGCTCGGCAAAGGTTTTGGTAACCGTCCTCCCCTCGCGAAGATCGCAGTTGCTCTGTTCCAAGATGGCGAGATATTCATTTTGTTCTTTTTGATGAAGTCCGGCTATGAGCTCGTTAATACAGTCAGTGACGGTGATATTTCGCAGTTTTGTATAGTTTTCGAGAATGCGTGCATTTGTATCGTTGATCTGGATGGCCAGTGTCGTCATGGCAGTGTGCTCCTTTCCGTATAATCTGCTGTTATTATAACAAAAACGCACTTACGCAACAAGAAGATATGCAGGGGCATCTGCCCAAGATGTTTTCCTTGACATTGCAGCATATTTCCGATTTTGTTGAAAAACGGAAATATAGTAGGTATAATGGGAGGAGAAATTTCCGTTTATATGTATGTGGGGGCTGTTATGAGAGCAAGAGCAGGACACGAGCGGCAGAATTTGACGGGTGAGCTTGCCTACGCATCCTTTGTGCCGCAGCCACTGCCGCCTGATCCGCCGATTACACTTACGGACGAGGGTGTGGAGCTCCTTATCGCTGCGCACCGTCAGCTTGCTGTATTGGAGGGGCTTGCTGCACGCATTCCGAATATGGAGCTGTTCATGTCGATGTATGTCCGTAAGGAGGCACTGCTGTCCTCCCAGATCGAGGGGACACAGGCGACGCT
This sequence comes from Selenomonas sp. oral taxon 126, assembly GCF_001683335.1. Lineage (GTDB taxonomy): Bacteria > Bacillota > Negativicutes > Selenomonadales > Selenomonadaceae > Centipeda. The sequence goes on along the minus strand of NZ_CP016201.1, from coordinate 678,409 downwards.
GGACGATGTGCTTGACCCGCTTTTGGATGTCAATGCGAATCGGGATGTGGCGGATGTTGTGAACTACATTCGTGCGACGG
>NZ_CP016201.1:654316-678304 GCF_001683335.1 Selenomonas sp. oral taxon 126 | reverse complement strand
GGAGTTCGCACTGCGCCGCCGCAGAGAGCTGCCGCTCTGCAGTCGTCTGATTCGTGAGATGCACGGTGTTCTGATGGAGGGAGTGCGCGGGCAGGAGAAATATCCCGGAGAATTTCGGCGCACGCAGAACTGGATCGGCGGAGCAGGCAGTACGCTGAAGAACGCACGCTATGTTCCGCCGAATGTAGAGGATATGAATGCGGCGATGTCCGCACTTGAGTCGTATATGAACGCAGAGGACACACTCGACCCACTGATTCGTACGGCACTCGTTCACTATCAGTTCGAGACGATTCACCCCTTTCTTGATGGGAATGGACGCATCGGACGGCTGTTGATTACGCTTTTCCTGATGGAGCAAAATCTCCTGAGTACGCCTGCACTCTACATCTCCTATTTCCTGAAGCAAAACCGTATCGAATACTATGACCGTATGAGCGAGGTGCGCCGCACGGGGAACTACGAGCAGTGGATCATGTTCTTCCTGCGTGCCGTTGCGGAGTCGGCGGCAGATGCCATTGATATTATTGACCAACTTTATGCATTGCGCGGAAAAAACATTGTAAAGTTAAAGGAGAATACAAACAAAAAACAGCTGACCACGCTTATCAAGCTCTTCTCCTACATTGAGGCACATCCGATCATCGAGGTGAAAAAGACCGCCGAGGTGCTTGGTGTCTCCTACAACGCCGCAGCGCGTGCTGTTGGCGTTCTGATGGAGAAGGGGATATTGGAGCAGCGTGAACAGGTCGGGAAAACACGGATTTATTCGTATGAGGGGTATTTGGATATTTTGCGGAAGGATCTGTAATCCATAGCGGAACAGGGGTAGCATAGCACGACGATGGCTGATTATCAATATATTATTCGCAGCTACGCATATGCTGGCTGTTATATCCCATCAAAAAACCCGAGGAGTCGACCTCGGGTTTTTGTGTATATCGGTGCAAATGTCTCAGCGGACAAAGACGACGTTGCCGTTCATGAGCATCGAGCTCTGTGCGTTTGCCGCGAGGATGCGGTCGCCATCGTCGACGCTGACGACGACGTTGACGGGGTTCGTGGAGTTATTGCCGCCACGCACCTGCACCGCCCTTATGACGAGCGGGCTGCCGCCGGCGCGCGGGAGGGTCTGGGCGGAGGAGACGCTGGTCGAGTAGCCGACCATGCCCTGCGAGATCGCCTGATCGTAGTTGATGTTGCTGACGCCGTAGATGGCGCGTCCGTTCGTGTCATAGATGACGGGGGAGAAGCTGGGCTTGAGTCCCAAGCCGCTCGCATCCACGATGACGCCCGTGTAGCCGCCGCGCGTCTGAACGTGTGTCGTAATCTCAGCCGTAATGGTGGCAGAGATGACCGGCGGGGGCGGAGCGGGCGGCGTGTTGTCACGGATTGCGGGCATGATCGCGGATGAAAGTCCCTGCATGCCGTACATTGGCATGGACATGACGACGCGGTAGCTGCCGTCCGGCATCTGCTGCTCCTCGACGATGACCGCGCCCTTGATGAGTGCGCTGACCTTGGTCTTGACGATGTCGCTGCTGATGACGAAATTCTGGACGGTGGTCTCAGCATCGACCTGCACACCACTCACCTGCTCAGCGAGGTTGCGCTGTGCGTCAACAATGGCCGCACGACGCGCCATGATGCTTGCCTTCGAGCCGTAGGTTCCCATCGGCGGCGTGCCGAAGCCCTCGGCTGTGATTGTGCCCTGCTCCCACTGAGGGGCGGCCTCTGCGGCCTGCATCATAGTGAGCGTGGGCAGCGTGGCGTCCGGTGCCATATAGAAGCCTGCACCGAATGCAAATACGCCTGCAATAGCTCCGGCAAGTGCTTTTTTCTTCAGGTTCTTCATTATCGTCGCTCCTTTACATTGAGTCAACAGAAAACGGAGACGGACGCCGAGCGTCCATTCGTATATCCCTTACCTCTTCTTTCCCTTGGTGTTGACACCCATCTTCGTAAAGATGCCCTCTTTGCCGTTCACGGCATCCTTGATCGCCTTGGAAACGGCGTTGAATGCCATCTCGTCAGTGACGTTCGCGGAGCCGAGCATGAACACACCGTCCTCCGATGCAACGCCGCCGGATACGCGCTTTGAGCTGCCCTTGCCCTGGCCGACGAGGACGACGCGACCCGTCGAGACTTCGACGACGCGGATGGAGACGTTTGCCACGACGCTCGCCTGACTGCCGACCAGTCCGCCGAGAAGGTCGCCGAGACCCAATGTGTCTTCCTTCGCTGAGAGGTTGGTGAGTGCGCCGAAGATCTTGTACTCGACGCCGCTCATATTGCCGACTTCGACGGCGCTGTCCTCTGCGATCAGTCCGGTCATACCGAGGCTCTGTTCATCCACGAGACCTTGGAACTCGATACGCTCATAGACTTGGAACACGTCGGGACGATCGCTGATGAGGGTAATCAATTCCTCGGTTGCAACGCCTGCATGGTCGCCGAAGCCGCCCCATCGATCCGGTACTTTGTTCTGGAAGGGCATGACTGCAACGGTGGGGTTGTCATAGAGCCCCGCCTGACAGACGGAGCCCATCATCAGGCCTCCGAGAAGGACAAGTACGCCCATCATTTTCTTAAACATAGAACTCCTCCTTAAGTGTAGACCCGAGGGAACCGCTGATGAAATGGGCCATTCCGATTGGTGCCGGATTTACCAGTGCTTCCCTATTGCTTCCCGGGTGCACCACGCGGACGGGCGGATGATGGGTATGGGCAGAAAACACGAAACTGCCTACCGTGGGTGCATGGATGTCGACATACACGATGTCGCTTATTATTTTAGCATAAATGAAAGGGAAATGATACTGTATGATCGGACAGGTCTAAACGTCCTATTTTCTGAAATCTTAGAGGAATGACGCGGTTTGGCGGGATTTTTGCGCGGGCGCTTGCGGCGCCGTATGAAAAATATTTTTGAAAAAATAAGGAGTTGCTGTACGAAGTCGGTTTGACTCGTACAACAACCCCTAGGCAGTCGCTCCTCAGCGGAGGGTGATCTTCAGTTCGCTGTCACTCGTGCTCTCGACGAAGATGGAGAGGCTGGTTTCGCGCTGGAGCATCTGGAGGATGGTGAACGGCTTCTGCGAGGAGGCGATGTCGATGGTCGTCTTGCCTGCGTTCGTGCCGCGCACGTAGACATCCTGCACGCCGCGCAGCCCCTTGAGCTCCTTGACGAGCTGGTCGACGAGGGAGAAGTCGCTCGCGCGGACGGTGAGCTGGATGCCGGAGAAGGCGCTCGCCGCTGCCTTCATGAACTGCTGCTCGAGTTTCTCTGCTGCCTTGCGGGCTGCCACCTGACGCGACTTGCGGCGCGCGAGGTTCTCACTGTTCTCGACGCCCTGACCATCGACGGAGTAGGTGCCGATGATCGTGCCCGTGCCGAACGAGATGATCTTCAGGTCAAGATGGGTGCGTGCCGAGGACATCGGCGACGTGACGTAGCCGCCCTGGTTGTTCGGGAGCTTGATATCGTAGCCCTCCGCGTGGCTGCGCCCGATGACGAGGTAGTCGATCGGTCGGTCAGCACTCGACGCGCCGTACGGGAGGCTGCTGTCGCCGCGGTATACGGCGTTCAGCATGGCAGAGTCCTGCAGCCAGGAGACGAGGTTTACATCGACGACGTGCTTGAAACCGACCGTGAGCAGGCGCTCGTTGAGGGCGGTCTCGAGGATCGTGTCATGACCGGGGAGGCCGCTGTAGTTGTTGTCGAGATCCGAGTCGTCCGAGAGGATGACGACGCCGATGCGCGGGTCGCCCATGCGCATGACGGCATCAAGGCGCTTCATGAACGCCGAGTTCGCATCGGTGTTCACGTCGACGTTCGCGCGGACGCGGTACTCGCCGCCGGCAGCCGACTCGCTGATGACTTGGATGTTCTGAACGTAGCCCTGCGCATGGGAGAGGATCTCGTCCAGCTCCACGGCGGTGTTCGAGACGACGGTGTTGGAGTTGATATACATGCCCGCAACCTGCTCCACGGCGGTGCGTGCAGCGTCGCGCATGGCGGAGTCGCGGTCAACGCCCACGCCGTCGACGGTGACGGTCTGTGCGAGCGCGGTCTGTGCAATCGCCATGCAGAGGAAAAGCGCAATGAGAAATTTTTTCATAACGTGTGGATGCTCCTTTCTAAAGGTCAAAGGAATGCACGTGTTTTCTGCATTTTTATCATACCACAAAAAAACGTAAACGTGAAGAGAAAACAAATGAGACACAAAAAGTGCCGCAGGAGTTCTCTGCGGCACAGGGGAACGGGATCTCCGTTATTTTTTCTTGTCGTCCAACTCAGCGAGATTGAGGTTCTGCGAGGAACGCACGAAGTCGTTGAAGTCGTCCACAACCTCGTTGCCATTCTCCTTGCCCGCGACATAGCTGCGGAACGTGCCGATGAAGCGGTTGAGGCTCGACTTGTATGACGCGAGCGCGGGGATGTCCGGCACCTTCGGGGCGAGCGCGTTGATCTCGGCGATCTTTGCCTCGGCGGCGGCGCTGTCGATCTGCTCCTGTTCGAGCATGTCCGCGAGCTCGCGCACCTTCATGTTCAGTTCGAGGAATGTGGCGGCGTTTACGCGCCCTTCCTTGCGCATATCTTCGAGGCGGGCAATTTGGATTTCTTTGAAATGCGTTGTGACGGCGGCGTCGAACTTGTCATACGCAGGTACGAATGCGTCGTAGAGTGGGAGATACTGCGCGATCATCTGCGTGCCGGCGGCATAGTCGTCCGCCATGTAGCCCTTGGAGGAGTAGTAGGACTCCATCTTCTCTGCGAGCGGGACGAGATCCTTGAGGATCGCAAGCACGGCATCCGCCTCCGTGTCGATGTCCTGATAGACGCCCGCCGTCTTTGGATTCGCGCGTGCTTCTTCGAGATTCTTCCTCAGATTGGCGAAAAGAGGCAGCGCGATGTAGGTCATGCGCTTGCCGCTGCGCATATCCTCGAGCGAGGGGGTGATGGCATAGTCGAACGAGACGATGTGGCGGTTGTAGTCGTTCGTTGCGTCGAGGTAGGGCGAGATCGCGTCCACCTTGTCCTCGGTCGTGCTGCCTGCGAGCAGCGCACTCACGGCTGCGGCGGGATCTTCGCCCTTGTCACTGCCGAAGCAGCCCGTCAGAAGTGCGGCGGGCGCACAGAGCAGACCGCCAACGGCGAGGATGGAGAGTGTGCGGCGCATGGGATGAAACATGAAAATCCTCCTTTACATGGGACGCAGATGGCGCTGCATCCGTGAAACAGGTGGGGCGCACTGTGAGAGGCGCACCATCTATAGTATACTTGAATGAAACGCTTGTGTCAAATTTAGGAGAAATGTCCTGTAAATTCTGAATCCTTTTTCCTGCACGTATGTGGTGCGGCTTACGGAACGACAACGATGCCCCGGCTGCGCGCGCCGCCGTCCCCGCGCAGACGATGGCGGCGCTCCTGCTCGGCACGGCGCTCGGCGCGGCGCAGACGCATGCGGAGTTCGTCGTCGGTCTTGTCCGATGCATCCCATGCACTCATGAGGTCGCTGACGGCATCCTCCCAGCGCCCCGCGTCGTACGCGATCAGCCCGCGGTACTCGTAGAGCCGCCAGATGGGATATGTCGCGTCTGTGTGCGGCGTGCGCTCCGCCGCATCGAAGTCCGCACGCGCGAGGCGTGGGCTGTGCTGATCGTAGTAGGCGCGTCCGCGCAGGACGTAGGCGTAGGCGCGTGCGTCGCCCGTAACACTCGGATCCTGCAGCAGCAGGGAGAGATCGGCGACAGCGTGTGCGTATTCGCCGCGCACGATCATCGCCTCCACGTCTGCAAAGATCGTATCGACGGGTGTGGGCGCATGGGTGGGCGGCTCCTCTCCATAGACGGGCACACGAACGCCGCCCGTCTTCCCGTAGATGGGGGCGGGCGGGATCAGGACTGCGCCGCGCGGCATCGTCGGGCGGCTGCGCAGATCGTCGTTCTCGCGCTGCAGGGCGTCGCGCTCCTGCGTCAGGCGCGCCAGCTCCGCCTTGTCCCCCGCCAGTGCGGCGAGGTCAATGCCGTCCGTATCCACGGAGCAGACGAGATGGACACGATAGCGCCACGCGTCGCCAACAAGCTCGGGCGTCACCTGCTCGTTGAGTACGCGCAGGACGGCGGCGGCGACCATGCGAATCTCATCACGCGTCAGCGCATAGTCCTGCACCTCGCTCACGCTCTCGATGTAGACGCCCGCGCGCTCCGTCGCCGCGCGCATCGCCTCGTTTCGTGCCGCATCGCGCGCAGACTTCGGCGTATCGTTGTCGCCCATCATGTAGACGCCGTCCGCCTCGATGATCTCGGGCGCGGCAGAGACATTCGGGGCGATGGCAAGAATCAGTGCGCACAATGCGGCGCGCAGTGTTTTTTTCAGCATGACATTCCCTCCCATTTGTATTGTTCCAAAAGGCGATTAGAGCGTGGTGAAGGAGGGATGAGAAGGAGATTGATTTTTCGCACAAAAAGGATTTTTCTTTTGCTCGTAGAATTTCTATACAATAAGGAGGGATTTGCGATGAAACGAATCATCATGCTGCTCGTGGGTGTCTTGATGCTCGCGCTGTCTGCGGCTGCGAGCGCGAACTATCCAATGTATCTGAACGGTGATCGGAATTTCATCCTTTGCGACGGACATATGGGGACGGCGTGGTACGTTGATGCCTCGTCGCTGAATGTCCTGCGCTACGAGCCGCCGCAGTACGTCATCGCCGTCGATGTCGTCACGGCACGCAGTGCCGTCGGGAACGAAGATGATTTCTACAGCGGCGGCAGTGGGATGGTGACCGATGTCCGCACAATGCGCTTCCTCTATGACTGGGATGCGTGCGCGATGTATGCGTGGAACGATGCGGAGATGGACTGGTACTACTTGCCGCCGGGCGGCTCGTGGGCGGAGACGGGAATCACGATGCCGGCGGGCGAGATCGCGTTCTACCTTGCCTATCGGATGAAGTTCTATGGGCGCAGATCGCAGTACTATGCGTATCTGGATCGCAGTGTCGCCATTTATGAAGATGCGTTCTATGCGCGAATCCCGTGATTCGTGCCGGCAGCTCCGCAGATGAGAGAAAAAATTTATTTTCAGGGTTGACAGAAGCATCCCGCTCGGGTATAATTCCACTATCGCCTGTGAGGCGGTATGCTGATTTAGCTCAGTTGGTAGAGCAGCTCATTCGTAATGAGCAGGTCGTAGGTTCAAGTCCTATAATCAGCTCCATTTGATCGCAGAAGGCTCCCGAGAGATCGGGAGCCTTTTTTGTTTTGTACGCAAAATTTCTCTTGTATTTTAATCAGAAATGGAGTATGTTGACAGCAACAAAACGGCAATAAAAATGAAAATTGCCGTTTTGATAAAGTGAGGTGAAATTGTGACAACGCTGGAAATGATGGAGCGGACGCTGCGTAAAATGAAAACAGAGCACCCGTTTTCAAGGAATGAACTGCTCATGGAGATGATGAAATGCGGGGCGATCGTCAGTACAGCGAGCCTGAATGCAGGCATTGATAAAATGCTGCAGCGTGGAGATATTGCCCGTGTCGGACGCAATGCTTACTATGTTCCGCCACATTATATGCGAAGATATGAATACGACTATTCCAAGCAGGCGCGATCTGTTGCGCACCGTATAGAGGAGCGCTATCCGTATCTGGATTTTGTTATTTTTGAACTCATTCAACTCAATGAATTTGTCAACCATCAATTCGCGCATAATACAATCTTTGTCTATGCAGAACCGTTTGCGACGGAGTTTGTATTCGATATGCTATGGGAGTGCTATGACGGCATGGTTTTGTTAAAACCCTCCCGCAAGGAGTATGATCGGTATTGGGATGAGGATGCGGTTGTCGTAAAAAAGCTTGTCTCTGAAGCGCCTCTGACTCGTCGCGCAAAATGGAAAAGCAGGTTGGAAAAGATTCTGGTGGATCTTTTTGCGGACAAGCTGTTACGTGATCTGCTCAGTCCTGCAGAATTGTCGCGTGTCTATCAGGACAGCTTCCATAAATATATTATTGATGAGAGCAGTCTGTTTCGCTATGCAAAGCGCCGCAGTAAAGCAAAGCGCATTCGACGTTTTATCCATGAGGAGACTGATATTGTGCTGAGGGGGCAGTGATATGTTATTGCAGGAGAATTTTACAGAGGCGCACATTCGTGGTTTTCGGGCGGAAAGCAAGCGCGATCCGCTTCTGTTTGAACGCACGATCTATGCCTTTGGTCTTCTGGAGGCTCTTGCAAGGAGCGGACTTCCCTTTGTGTTCAAGGGCGGAACCTGTCTGATGCTGCTGTTGGAGAAGCCCTATCGCCTGTCGACGGATATTGATATCATTTCTATGATGTTGCGACATTGCTTGATGTCGTTGACGATTTTGCAGAGGTGTGCACAACCTATCGAAAGGTTGCTGCGGCACAATGCGCGTATCGAGGGGTATCGGAGCGGGATGAGGTTTTCCTCGCAGATACATTTCGTGCGGCGCTTTGCATCGCATCGAATCGCAAATTTATGCGTGATGAATATGAATGCTATGCCAATGCGATTCGTTCGCTGAGGAATCATGTCTATGCGATGGACTATACTGCAGAAGCCGCAGTCGGAGATGCGGTAAAAATTGCCTATGCTGCGCTCTGTTTGCTGACAGGAGAGTCGTTTGAGCGAGTGACGGATGAGGTGAATTTATCGTCCGAAGTGGTTCGGCACAGGGAGTTGTCATGTGTAAGACATTTGAAAAAGGTCGATTCCGGAGCATATGCCTATGTCATTCGGATGGATCGCTTGCTGGATCAGGTGCTGGGCGTTTATCCTGACCTGTTTGCAGACTGAACGGTGGCATATATGTGACTTTGGTGCTCTCCTATGCAATAGGGGCATTTTGTTCGTGTGAAAGGATTCGTAACATGCAAAGTCGCGTCTATTTTTATGCAATCAGCGCGGTTGTGATCTGGTCGACGCTCGCGGCGATGGCAAAGAGTCTCCTCACCGTGATTCCGACGTTTGAGGCACTCTTTCTGAGCAGCCTCATCGCATCGGTCTTCCTGCTCGTCCAGCAGGGGATACGTGAAGGGCTACTGGTATTCCGCGCGTATGATTGGCGTGGCTACCTCGCGATGGCGGCACTCGGCTTTATTGGACTCTTTGTCTACTCGGGGCTCTATTTCTACGGCCTGACGCAGCTGACCTCGCAGGAGGCGTGCATTCTCAACTATCTCTGGCCGATGATGATCGTCCTCTTTGCGGCACTCCTTCTCGGGGAGCGAATCACATTGCGGACTGCCGCCGCGCTGCTCCTCTCGTTCTCGGGGGTTCTTGTGCTGACGCTCGGCGGGGAGGGGCGCGCGGATGGAAATGCCGTCCTCGGCTCGCTCGCGTGTGTGCTCGCGGCACTCTGCTACGGGCTGTTCTGTGTGCTGAACCGAAAGCGGAATGTGGATCCGACGGTGCTGATGACGGTCGCGTGGGGCGTGACTGCGCTCTGTGCGCTGCTCGTGACGCTCATGGCGGAGACGTGGGTCACGCTGTCGTGGACGCAGTGGGGTGGGCTGCTCTGGTTCGGTATCTTCGTCAACGCCGTTGGCTACCTCTGGTGGGCAATGGCACTGCAGCAGGCGCAGAATGCGGCGATGGTCGCGAACCTCGCGTACGCCGTGCCGCTGCTCTCGCTTGTCGTGTCTGCCGTGACACTCGGCGAGGAGATGAGCAGCGCCGCCTTCATCGCACTCGTCCTCATTATGGGCGGGATACTGCTGCAGAGTGTAAGGCGGGGGAAGGTGCGTTGAAAAACAAAAGGAGGGCTGCTCTCGGAGCGCCCCTTCCACCGCTTACGCGGTCCCCCTCCCCCGTTGTGAACGGGGGAGGCTGAGGTTACGGTATATTGGCTTCCCCCGCCGAAGCGGGGGAAGTGGCGAGCCTTGGAGGCGGTCAACGTCAACCAATCACACGTCGCTGCCGCTCGTGTTCTTGGGACGTTTTCGCATACGACCTGTTTCCCGTTCAGCTTCGCCCTACGGGCTTGCTTCTCGGACAGGTCAGTAAGCCGATAGGGGCGCCCCAAATGAAGCCTTTATTCCTCTGGCAGCGCCTCGTGCAGCACATCCCCGATCGGTTCGCGGATGACGAGCTCGGCACGTCTGTCTGCGCTCGTCTCGCTCCTGTTGATGAGGACGAGATGCGCACCACGGAAGTAGTCAATCAGTCCCGCTGCAGGGTAGACGATGAGCGAGGTACCGCCGATGATGAGTGTGTCCGCCGCGCGGATCGCCGCGATCGCGCCCTCGATGGTCGCATTGTCGAGACTCTCTTCATATAATACGACATCGGGGCGGACGATACCGCCGCAGGAGCAGTGCGGCACGGGGCGATGGTGCAGGATGTAGTCGAGCTCGTAATGCGCGCCACACTCCATGCAGTGCGCGCGGCGAATCGAGCCGTGCAGCTCGTAGACGGTCTTTGACCCCGCCGCCTGATGCAGCCCGTCGATGTTCTGCGTCACGATCGCCGCGAGGTGCCCCTGCCGCTCGAGCTGTGCGAGCGCATAGTGCCCCGGGTTCGGCTCTGCCGCGAGGTAGACGAAGCGCCGCCGATAGAAGTCGAAGAACTCCTCCGGATGTGCCATGAGGAAGCTGTGTGATGCCATTTGCTCGGGGGAGAATTCGCGATGCAGCGTCTCGCTGTAGATGCCGCCCGCGCTGCGAAAGTCGGGAATCCCCGACTCCGTCGACATGCCCGCCCCGCCGAAGAACACCGCGCGGCGGCTTTCCGTGAGGATTTCTCTGAGTCTTGCAATCTTGTCCATCGTGCCCTCCTTGCTTGACAATTTTTTAATAGGTGGATATAATGAGAATACAAAAGGGTGGCTGGTGATTGGTCCCGCCGGTCTCTCCCTAAAAGTTTATCTTTCGTGAAGAAGGAGTCGACGTGAACCGCACAGCGGCTCTTTTTTCTATCTACTGCTTACTGAATAGAAATATGATGTTGACCGCGAGCGTTGCCGCCGCTAGCATGAGTGAGAGTTTTTCGTATAGGCTCATGCACATCACCCCCAACCAAAGGTGGGAGAAAACCAGCTTTTACCAGCCACTTGCGTTTATTATAGCACGTAGTTTCGCCGGTGAAAAGCGCAAAAACGGAGCAGATGCCTTGTCTGCTCCGTTTTTGTATGTCTTCGCTCAATCAGAACTGATACGTACCGCCGAGGATGAAGTGACGGCTCGGCATGGCGTAGGCGCCCATAGGTGTCCATATGGACGGCGTTACGCCGATGGATTCATAGCTCTCGTCCGTGAGGTTCATGCCCTTTAAATAGACCTTGAAATCCTTCGTGACGTGATAGTTCACGCCGACATCAAGCGTCAGATAACGCGCATCTGTAAAGCGCTCCACACTGCGTCCCGTCACGTAGTTCAGGTCGGCGTCCGCTTCCCATTTCCCCTGCGTGTAGGAGATGCCGAGATTGTAGCCGTTCGGGCGCGTGTTCGTGGAGAGATAGCCCTTTGCGGCATCCGTGGAGTCAATATGAGCGTAGCTGTATGCCGCGCGGATTGTCCAGCGGTCGTCGGCGCGATAGCGCGTAGAGAGCTCGAGACCGCGGCGGTTTTCGCGATCAGTGTTGTAGTAGTGAGTTTTGAAGTCCCCCTCACGATTCCACGCCCAGCTCAGCGCATTTTTCAGCCTGCTCCAGTAGAGGCTGCCCGATACATTCCACTTGCGCGTGATCTGACTGTCCGCGCCGATGGTGAACGTATGCGAACGCTCCTGTTTTAGATCGGGATTGCCCTTCATATATGGGGTGTCGGCATAGCGCATCTTGAGCGTTGGATTGTTGACCGCCTGTCCCCATGAAATATAGGCGTGTGTTCTGCGGTTGAACTTCTTGTTGAGGCTGATATGCGAGGCGACATCCGTGCCAAAGTCGCTGTGGTGCTCGAGCCGTGAGCCGAGCTTCAACGAGAAGCCCTGCCCGAGCTGCCAGTCGTCTTCAAGGAAGAGTGCCTTCGTTGTGGCAGACACGTCGAGCGGCGCATAATTATACTCTTTTATCTGATCGTGCGCCCAGAGGAAACCACCGACGAGCATATTTTTGTTGCCGAGCATCCAGAGCTTCTGCCCCTCGAAGGTGTTGCGGCGCAGCTTGTGGGTGTAGGGGGCACCGAACGGAGCGTCAGCGGTGGACTCACTGCGGTAGTAGCGCAGAAAGGTTCCCTCGCCCTCCTTCTCTGAGCCGAACATATAGGTGACACCGTATACACTGTCGGTCATCAGCTGACGCCCGTCGTAATAGGGCTCGCCTGTTCTTGGATCTTTTAGGTATACACCGTAGCCGTCGTCCGCCTCATGGCGGCTGAACTCGAGGCGGAGGCGGTCGTTGCCGATGATGCGGTCAAAGCCGACGTTGTACTCCGTGCGGTTGATGTCGCTGTTCTCGAAGGTGCGCTTCTCGCCGTAGGCGTTCTTGTACTGGAAATCCTTGCGGCGCTCATGTGAAACGCCGACCTTGATGCTGTTCCTCTCATCGCCGCCGCTGACATTTACCCCCGCGCGCTTCTCACCCCACGAACCGAGCTGTATGTTAAAGGAACCCGTGGGCTTCCCCGCTGTTGGGCGCTTCGTGATGATGTTGACGACACCTGAGACGGCGCGCTCGCCGTAGAGCGAGGAGTTTGGCCCGCGTACGATCTCGATGCGTTCCACGTCTCCGATGGCAATCTGATCGACGTTGGCGGCGTTGTCATCCCCCTGCACCATCAGGTGATCCCAGTTAACCTTCTTCCCGTCGACCATGACGAGCACGCGCGAGTCGCCGTTGATGATGGGGTAGGCGGCAAACCCCTTCTGTACAACGTTGACGTTCGCGCCCTTGAGCGCATCAGAGACGCTCTTGTAATTGCCGCGCTCGATGTCCGCCTCTGAGATCAGCGTGACATCCGCGGGCACGTCGCTGATCGCGGTCTCACTGCGGCTCGCTGTGACAACGATGTCGTCCAGCACATAGGTCTGCACCGCATCATCCGTTGCCTCTGCGGCGCTCACAGGGAGCGCATAGCCCGTTCCGACGGTCAGTGCAGTCGCGACGAGTCCACTCAAAATCCTTTTCTTCATCCCATTACCCTTTCTTTTCACCTATGAGGGCATCCAGTCCCTCAGCTATATCCTCAAGCGCCGTGATACAGCGCCCGTTTCCATTGTTCACGTCGGAGAAATTCACGACGATGATATGATTCTCGCGCACGGCTTTCATATTTTGGAGGTTTGGATCGCTGCGCAGCTCTGCGCGCGCCTCCTCTGCCGAGATGTCCTTCGGATTGACGTAGATGATGACATCGGGCGCAAAGCCGAGGACGCGCTCAGGGCCGACCGAACGCATCTGACGGTCGACAATGTTGTCGGCGCCCGCCTTGCGCGCGATGTCGTCAATGATGTAGGCGGGGCCGTACATACTGTAAAGGCTCGTCCCGTGCGCCTGCAAGATCATCGCGGAGAAGCGCTGTCCGCGCGCCTCGGAGCGCTCCACCACAGCGGCGGCGCGCGATTGTAATGCTATGGTATAGTTCTTTGCACGTTCTTCCACGCCGAAGATATGCCCCATATCCGCGATAAATGGATAGACCGTCTCCTCAAGCGTCGGGTGTCCCTTTCGCACGGTGGCGGGCACGATGTAGGCGCCGACACCGCGATCAAAGTACGCATACACATCGCCGAGTGCCTCGGGTGTGAAGTGATGCGACCAGCCGATAATGAGATCGGGATGCAGAGCGACGACCTCCTCGCGGCTTGGCACATAGGGCGCGGAGAGAATCGGGAGCGCGGCATAGGCATCGGCGTATGCGGGCGGCTCCGCGCCGTAGGGTGCAATCGTGCCGATGATACGATCCGTGAGACCTAGGTCGATCAGCAGCTCCGTTGCACCCGGATAGGAGACGAGCACGCGCTCAGGCGTATGCGAAAGTGTGAAGTCGGTCGGGCGCCCCTCGCTGTCCGCCGTCGTGTAGGTGATTCCTTCGGTGATCGGCTCCGCTGCCTGTGTGCCGCGCCCGTCGCGCATGGAGAGCGCGAGGACGAGCACGGCGCACGCGAGAAAGGGCAGGAGTCTCAGGGCGTTGGCGAAGCGTCTCAGAATGCGCCCGTGATTCTGCTGTGCGGCATTCATTGTATTTGCTCCGTACGGTAGTCGACGAGCGGAAGCCCCGCCGCATCGTAGGTCACGTTTGCGTTCACGCCGTAGATATGCGCGAGCATTTCCTCCGTGATGATTTCGTTCGGCGTTCCGATGCGCTCGATGCGCCCCGCCTTCATGACGACGATGAGGTCGGCGTACATGGCGGCGAGATTGAGGTCGTGGAGGGCGGCGATCACACCGATGTTCAGGCCTTTGACCAGCTCTAGTATATGCAACTGATATTTGATATCGAGATGGTTGGTCGGCTCGTCGAGGATGAGCAGCTGCGGCTCCTGCACGAGGACGCGCGCGAGCATGACGCGCTGCTGCTCGCCGCCCGAGAGCTCGTTGAAGTTGCGCTCGGCCGCGTCCGCCATGCCGACGCGTTCGAGTGCGGCGCGGACGAGCGCGTAGTCCTCCTCCGTGTCGTCCTCGAAGCTCTCCTTGTACGGGGCACGCCCCATGAGGGTGATCTCCTCGACGCTGAAATCGAAGTCGACGGTGTGGAACTGTCCCATGACGCCGATCTCCTGCGCCGCCGCGCGCAGCGGAATCTCCGCGAGCGGTGTCCCATCCATCGTGACGCGCCCCTCCTGTACCGCATGCACGCGGTAGAGATGCTTGAGCAGGGTGGACTTGCCGCAGCCGTTCGGGCCGAGCAGGGCAACAAAGCGGTCGGTCGGGAGGTCAGCGGTGATGCCGTGGAGGATTTCCTTGGCGTCGATGCGGAATTTCAGATTTTCGATGTGGATTGTTTTCATCGCGAACCTCCGAAATTCCCGCCGCTGCCGAAGAGCAGCTTCATGAAGAGCGGCGCGCCGATGAGCGCGGTGATGATGCCGATGGGCAGATCGCCCGCGGGCAGGAGGGTGCGTGCGAGGAGGTCGGCGACAACGAGGAAGATGGCGCCGACGAGGAGCGCGGCAGGGAGCAGGCGGCGATGTGATGCGCCCGTGAAGGAGCGCACGAGATGCGGGACGACGAGTCCGACGAAGCCGATGATGCCGCAGGTCGCAACGAGGACGCCCGTGAGGAGCGCGAGCAGTGCCATGTAGCGGCGGCGTTTTGCACTTGCGTCAATGCCGAGGGTCACGGCAAGCTCCTCGCCGAGGAGCAGCACATCGAGCGTGCGCAGCTGCGAGAGAAAGTAGACGATGAGCGCCGAGACGATGAGGACGGGCAGGAAGAGGCTGTGCCACTTCGCATCTGCGAGCGAGCCCATCGTCCAGAACGCCGCCGACTGCATACCCTCCGCATCCGCCGCCATGTAGACGATGAAGTTCGTTGCCGCCACGCAGAGTGCGCTGATCGCCGCGCCCGCGAGCACGAGCTTTACCGTCGAGACGCGGCGGTGCATCCCCGCGAGCATGAGCACGGCGAGTGTAGCGAGGATTGCGCCGACGAAAGCGCAGCCCGGCACGCCGAAGGGGATTGCGGCGGAGCCGATGAGGATTGCAAGCGTCGCACCGACGGACGCGCCCGAGGCGATGCCGAGGATAAAGGGTTCTGCGAGCGGATTCTGCACGCTCGCCTGCATGACGACACCTGCAAGTGCGAGTCCCGCACCTGCCGTCATCGCGAGCAGGACGCGCGGCACGCGCAGCGACCAGATGATGTCCGTGACGGCGGGATCGACTGCGGGGATATTGCCCGCGAGCTTTGCCGTGATGATGGCAATCGTGTCGCCCGCAGGGACCGCGACACTGCCCGCCGAGACGGCGAGGACGGCGACGAGAACGAGCAGGATGGAGAGCGCCCACGGTGAGGCGAGCAGGTCTTTCGTGCGCAAGGCAGATTCCTTTCTATGACTGCGGTGTGAAGGTGTTAAAAACGAATGATATTCATATGCGCAGGATACGGCATTTCATAGGCGCTGTAAATGAAAATCTCTCGCAGTCCATATAATAGATATATTCGCGCAGATTAGGACATAAGAAAACGACGCATCCCCGCAGAGAGGATGCGCCGTGCTTGACTTTTATCGCATATTTTTCTATAATAAGAGCACAAAAGGGTGACTGGTGTGTGGAATCGCCGGACTCTCCCTGAATACTTTGATTCTTGAAGAAGGAGCCGACGTGAACCGCACGTACGGTTCTTTTTTCTGTTTACTTTGTAATCAGAAATATGATGTTGACCACGAGCGTTGCCGCCGCAATCAGGAGCGATAGCTTTTCAAAAAGCGTCACGCACATCACCCCCCAAGGGGAGTAAACCGACATTCACCAGCCACTTGAGATTATTATAGCACATGGTTTCGCTGTTCACAAGATGAGGAGGAGCACGATATGAAGACCTTCGAGATGTTCATTGACGGCGTCCGCGTCGCGGGCGAGGGGACGATTCCCGTCTATCACAAGGCGACGGGGGAGGTCATCGCCGAGATTGCCGCAGCGGGCGGGGCACAGGTGCGCGCGGCGGTGGATGCGGCGGAGCGTGCCTTTCACGAGGTGCAGCTCAGTCCCTACGAACGCTACGAGATCATCATGCGTGCCGCAAATCTGATGCGGGAGCGGCGCGAGGCGTTTGCTGAGGCACTCTCCGCCGAGGCGGGCAAGCCCATCCGCGACGCGCGCGGCGAGATCGACCGCGCCTATCAGACACTCATCCTCTCGGCGGAGGAGGCGAAGCGGCTGCGCGGGGAGACCGTCCCGCTGGCGGGGGCGCCCGGCTGTGGGAATCGCATGGCGTTCACGATCCGCCGCCCCCTCGGCATCGTCTGTGCCATCACACCGTTCAACTTCCCCGTGAACCTCGCTGCGCACAAGATCGGCCCTGCGCTTGCGGCGGGCAATACCGTCATCTACAAGCCCGCCTCCGCGACACCGCTCACGGCGTCCCTCCTCGTCGAGGTGTTTCAGGAGGCGGGGCTGCCTGCGGGCTGCCTCAACCTCATCTACGGGGCGGGCAGTGCGGTCGGGAAACTCCTCACGGCGGACGAGCGCATCCGTATGTTCTCCTTTACGGGCAGCGTCCCCGTCGGCAAGGCGCTCCATGAGGCGGTGGGCTTCCGCCGCATTGCGCTTGAGCTTGGCTCGAACTCCGCGAACATCGTGCATGAGGATGTGGCGGATGTTGCGTGGGTCGCGGAGCACTGCGCGCGCCATGCGTTCGTGAACGCGGGGCAGGTCTGCATCTCCTGCCAGCGTGTCTATGTATCGCGCAGCATCTACGACGCATTCTGCGCGGCGGCAGTCGAGGCGGCGCAGAATTTCAAGAGCGGCGACCTCATGGACGTACACACGCAGATCGGCCCCATGATCTCAGAACGCGAGGCGGAGCGCATCGAGACGTGGGTCGCTGAGGCAGAGGGAGCGGGCGCGCGCATCCTCGCAGGTGGGCATCGGCGCGGGGCTTTCTACGAGCCGACCGTCCTCACGGATGTCACCTCCGCGATGAAGGTCGTCTCCGAGGAGACCTTTGCGCCCGTCTTCAGCATCATTCCCTACGATACGATCGAGGATGCCGTACGCATGGTCAACGACACGCGTTACGGCCTGCAGGCGGGCGTCTTCACGCGCTCACTCGCCGTCGCAAACTACTGCGCCGAGCACCTCGACGTCGGCGGCGTCGTCATCGGCGACGGCGCGACCTTCCGCATGGACAACATGCCGTACGGCGGTGTCAAGGACAGCGGCATCGGCCGCGAGGGCCCCGCCTACGCCATCCGCGAGCTGACTGAGGAAAAGCTTATCGTGCTGAACGTCGAGGGGTGAGGGGCTGAGCAGAATATATGAAAAAAGCGGGGGACGTGCGACCCCGCTTTTCGTATGATCTTATTTCCTTGCGACGAGCTCCTTTGCCTCTTTGCCCGTCATGTGGGCGACGCTCATCTCGAGCATACAGAAGCGCTTCCACGCGCCGTCGATCTCTGCGCGATGCTGCGCCTCCGTGCGCTCGGGCGCGTATTTGATGGCGAGCTTGCGGACGGCGGCACGCTTTTCCTCCTCGTCCTCAATGATGCGGATGCTGCCGAAGACGATGACGCTGCGGAAGTAGGTTGTGTACTTCTCGGGCACGATCTCGTCCTGATCAATGACGGCGAAGGAGGCGTTCGGATTCCGCCGGATGGCGTCGATCTTATGCCCCTCGAGCGCACTGTGGAAGTAGATGTGCTCGCCGTCATAGACGTAGCTGATGGGCACGGCGTATGGGAATGCCTTGTCACCCGTGAGGGCGAGTACGCCTGCCGTTCCGCGCAGAAGCACAGCCTCCGTCTCCTCTGGTGAAAGCTGCTGTACCTTGCGGCGCATTTTGTGGAACATCACGCACCTCCATATCAAAAAAAGGAGGATATCCGAATGGATTCCTCCGTATGCGGTCAAGGATGGTGGAGACGAAGAGGATTGAACTCTCGACCCCCAGATTGCGAACCTGGTGCTCTCCCAGCTGAGCTACGTCCCCGTGACTGACAAGGGACATTATAACGCGTGCGCGGGAAAAATGCAAGCCCTTTTTTCACCAAGCTCTCACGCAATCTCATGCAAGCTCCCGCAGCACGTCCGCCGCAATCTGCGGGGCGGTGAGGTGGTATCTGCGTGCCAGCTCGTCGGGGTTGTAACGGTTGAAGAACGCCTTCGGCAGCCCGTAGGTCAGGACGCGCACGTCTCCCGTACGCGCATAGAAGGATGCCACCTTCTGACCGAAGCCGCCCGCGAGGATGCCGTCCTCGACGGTGAGGATGAGGCTATGCTTCTCGCGCAGCGAGTCGAGCAGCTCCTCGTCGAGCCCGGAGAGGTAGAGCGGGTTGACGACGGTCGCGTGAATTCTCTCGCGCGCGAGTTCCTCTGCTGCCTCGGAGGCGAGCGCGGCAAAGTTGCCGACACCGATGAGCGCAACGTCCGCACCCTCGGTGACGACGATGGATTTGTTCAGCGCGCTGTAGTCCGTGCGCACGGGATAGGGGCTCTCCACATAGCCCGTGAACGGCATACGGATCATGACGGGGTACTCGGTCTGCTCCACTGCCCAGCGCAGGACGGCGATGTGCTCGGCGACGCTCGTCGGCGCGAGGTGGACGAGGTTCGGGATGTTTGAGAAGATGGAGATGTCGTAGAATCCGAGATGGGTTACGTCGGTGGAGCGATAGAGCGAGGTGCCCGTCGCGAGAAAGACGGCGGGGTTGCGGTTGATGGCGACATCTTGCGACATCTGGTCGTAGGTGCGCTGGAAGAATGTGCTGTACGTGCCGAAGATCGGGCGCGCTCCTGCCTTTGCAAGTCCCGATGCCATGGCGACGGCGTGTTCCTCGGCGATGCCGACATCGACGTATTGGCTGCCGAGCTCCGCACGCTCGGCGGGGCTGAGGTTGATGCCGCCGACGATGCCCGCCGAGAGGTAGACGAAGTTCGGATTCCTGCGCGCCGCATCGAGTACGAAGTCCACGGTTGCGACGGCATATGGGTCGGGGTGCGACTCATTCTTTGCGATGCCGGTCTCCACGTGAAAGGGGGCGTGGCGATGCCAGCCCTCGGGATCCGCTTCGGCGAACGAGAGCCCCTTGCCCTTGATCGTGTGGATGTGGATGACGACGGGGCTTGTACTGTCCTTTTCCTCGGAGAATACGCGGATCAGCTCCTCCGCATCGTTGCCGTCCGCGACATAGCGGTAGCGGAGCCCGAGCGCGCGGAAGAGGTTGTCCTCCGCCTGACCATTCGTCTCGCGCATCTCCTTGAACTTGGCATACATGCCGCCGTGGTTCTCGGAGATGGACTGGTCGTTGTCGTTGAATACGATGATGAAGTTCGTGCCCATCTCGCCGATGACGTTCAGCCCCTCGAGCGCCTCACCGCCCGACATGGCGCCGTCCCCAATGACGACGACGACGTTCTCCGTGCCACCCGCGAGGTTGCGCGCCTTGGCAAGTCCCGCCGCAAGGCTGATGCCGGTCGAGGTGTGCCCGATGTTGAAGAGGTCGTGTTCACTCTCGTCGGTGTTCGTAAAGCCGGAGACATCGTGGTACTCGGCTGCGCGCGTGTATGCGCCGACGCGCCCCGTGAGCATTTTGTGCGGATAGCACTGATGGGAGACATCGAAGATGATCTTATCGCGCGGTGAATCAAAGACCGTGTGGAGTGCGATGGTCGCTTCGATGATCCCGAGGTTCGGCCCGATGTGCCCGCCGATGAGGCTCGTGCGCTCGATGAGCGCCTCACGCATTTCGCGGGCAAGAATGCGGCGCTGCTCCGCCGTATAGTCCCGTATGTCGGCGGGTGCGTTGATGGTCTCAAGATACAAGGGAAAAGCCCTCCATAGAAACATGATAATGTTTACGTTCTATTATAGCATAAATTCTAAGAAAATATCATCATTGGGGAAAAAATAACGAGAGGGCAGGAAAAAGGGACTGCCCTGTCTGTGGCAGCCCCCGATGAATTTTGTTTGCGGATGTGCGAGGTTTCCTGTACTCAGCGTTTCAGCGCCGTCAGCGTATCCGCCGCAATCTGCTCGGCGGTGAGGTGGTACTCCTGCGCGAGTTCGGCGGACTGGTAGCGGTCGTGGAATTCCTTCGGGAGGCCGTAGTTCCGCACGCGGACATTTGCGTCCATGCCGTAGTAGGCGGCGATCTTCTGACCGAAGCCACCGTCGAGGATGCCGTCCTCGAGCGTGAGAATGAGGCTGTGCTTTTCCTTGAGGCGGTCGAGGAGAGCCGTGTCGAGCCCCGCGAGGAAGATCGGATTGACGACAGTCGCCTTGACGCCCTCCTTTTCAAGTTCTGTGGCGGCGGCGCTCGCAAGCTGTGCGAAGTTGCCCGCACCGAGGATGGCGACCTCCGCGCCCTCGGTGATGACCTGATATTTGTTCAGCGCGCTGTAGTCCGTGCGCACGGAGTGGGGGCTCTCCTCGTAGCCCATGACCGGCATGCGGATCATGACGGGGTGCTTCGTCTGCGCGACCGACCAGCGCAGCACCGCCTTGTATTCGTCGAGGCTCGCGGGCGCGAGAAAAACGAGGTTCGGGATGTTCGCAAAGAGGGGAATGTCGAAGAAGCCGAGGTGCGTCACATCGTTCATATAGTAGATGGACGCGCCGACGGAGAGAAAGACGGCGGGGCTGTTGTTGACCGCGACATCCTGCGCCATCTGATCGTAGACGCGCTGGAAGAATGTGCTGTACGTGCCGAAAATCGGGCGCGCGCCGCCGCGTGCGAGTCCCGATGCCATCGCGACCGCGTGCTCCTCGGCGATGCCCACATCGACGTAGTGACTGCCAAGCTCCGCGCGGTCTGCGGGGGAGAGTCCGATGCCGCCCATCGTGCCCGCCGCAAGAAAGACGATGTTCGGATTCGTTTGCGCCTGTTCCTTGAGGAAGGCCTTCGTCGCCTCCTGATACGGATCCGTGTATGGATGTTTCAACGCGCCCGTCTCCACGTCGAACGGCATACGGTAGTGCCACGTCTCGGGATCCTCCTCGGCGAACTGGTAGCCCTTGCCCTTCTGCGTGACGATATGCACAACGACGGGCTTTGTACTGTTCTTGACTGCGGAGAACGCCGCAATCAGTGCCTCGCAGTCGTTGCCGTCCGCCACATAGCGGTAGTCGAGCCCCATCGCACGGAACAGATTGTTCTCCGCTGCGCCGTTCGTCTCGCGCAGCTCCTTGAACGTGCGGTACATCCCGCCGTGGTTCTCAGCGATCGACTGACCGTTGTCGTTGAACACGATGATGAAGTTCGTCTCCATCTCACCGACGACGTTCAGCCCCTCAAGTGCCTCGCCGCCCGACATGGAGCCGTCGCCGATCAGGGCGATGATGTTCTCCCTGCGACCCGCGAGATCCCGCGCCTTTGCAAGCCCCGAGGCGAGGCTGATCGAGGTCGACGTGTGGCCGACGTTGAAGAAGTCGTGCGGGCTTTCCTCCGGATTCGTATAGCCCGACACCTCGTCGTACTGCGCCTCGTTGATGTACGCCTCGACGCGTCCCGTCAGCATCTTGTGCGGGTAGCACTGGTGCGACACGTCGTAGACAATCTTGTCCGTCGGCGAATCAAAGACCGTGTGCAGTGCGATGATTGCCTCGATGATGCCGAAGTCCGGACCGAAATGCCCGCCGTGTATGCTCGCGCGCTTAAGAAGTGCGTCGCGCATCTCCTCGGCGAGTGCCTTGCGCTCTGCCGCGCCGTACCCCTTGATATCGGCGGGCGATGTGATCGTTTCCAAATACATAGAGATCCCTCCCCTTGGGGTGCAGCTGCGCCCCATTCCCTTTGCCTAAGCAGGATTATATCATCTGCGCGTATGCGGCTGTCAAGGGAATGTATCCGATGTAACGGATTATTTTCAGCAAAGTATGGTAAAGTGGATGCTCCGATGAAAAATATTGGCTCTACTCCCGAAGTAGTGGAAATAGTATCATTATCTAGAGAAGCAAGATTCCATTCAGCTTATGTTTTCGGTCGCCTTTCAATCGGTATCCATGCGCATAAGCTGCCGGCGCCCCTACCGTCACGCTGCCGCGTGCCACCTCCCCCGCAGCGGCGGGGGAGGCTTATATGCCGTGACTTAAATGCCTGCCCCGCCAGAGCGGGGAAGGGGGACCGCTTGCGGTGGAAGGGGCGTTTTGAACGATATAGGCATTGTGGATGTATGGATGTGTTCATGGCGGGATTATGGATCAGTGCTTCCTTAGATTTGGCTACATCTGTTCTGTTCTAAAAAATAACTTTTCCACTAGTTTTGGAGTAGAACCAAAACATTTTGATGGGGGGCATATAAATGAAAGAATGTAAAATGAAGGACAGCCGCATTGTCATCAGCGAGGTGATGATGCCGAGTCAGGCGAATCCAAACGGGAATGTGCACGGCGGCGAGATTATGAAGCTGATGGACTCGGCGGCGTACGCGGCGGCGCGGCGCTATGCGCGGTCGAATGTCGTGACGGCACGCGTGGACGAGCTGGAAGTTCCACCTGCCCATCCGCATCGGCGATCTCGTCGTCGTGACGGCGGACATCGTCTACGTCGGGCACAGCTCGATGGAGGTCGCCGTCAACGTCATCGTCGAGGATCTGGACGACGGCGGCGACCCGCAGCTCGGACTCTCGGCGTATTTCACCATGGTTGCACTCGACCGCAACGCACGGCCGAAATCCGTGCCGCCGCTCACGCTCGATACCGAGGAGGCGCGTGCCGCCTTCGAGGAGGGCAAACGCCGCTATGAGGCGCACAAGGCACGCAAGCGCCGTGCTGTCACGCCTGCGGGCGGCTGTGTCTGCGATGCCATCGCGCAGCAGACCACGGCGGCTGTGCAGGAATAAGGTACGCCTTTCTCCTGTTGAAACGCACGCGTGTTTATGCTACAATAAGTGCAAGACATGAACAGCAATGTACGGAACACCGAAGAGATTCCCTATGGGGATCGTCGGCGTGAAATCGTGTCTTGCAAAAGATGCCAACAGCAATACATCAACTGTCTGTAAAACAGTGTGGGGAATCTGCCCCACAGGACGGCACGGTCTACCGTTGCCGTTCATGGCATCTTGTCTGTATATGTTCGCGGCTTGCCGCGGTGAATGAATTTGTCCGGCACAGTGCATCTGCATCTGGGTCGGGCATTTTGCGCGAAGGAGGAAATGCGATGCTGGACGCACTGAAAGAGGAGAGCAACAAGACCTATACGCGGACGGAAAACGATGCCGCAACCTACGCGAGTACGGGTTCGGACGTGCTCGACTTCTTCGCTGCGGCAGGTGCGCTGCGGGAGGCGGGCGAGGCAGAGATCATCGTGCGCTTTACGCGCGCCTTTGCCGCGCATCCACTGTATGCCCTGCGCACACTCTTCTACGCGCGCGACGTGCGCGGGGGACTGGGCGAGCGGCGGCTCTTCCGCATCC
>NZ_CP016201.1:652974-653919 GCF_001683335.1 Selenomonas sp. oral taxon 126 | reverse complement strand
CTGCTCGTCCATCTCGCCGCCTACGCGCCCGCCGTCCTCGAAAAGAATCTGCACCTCGTGCCGGAGTATGGCCGCTGGGACGATCTGCTCGTCCTCCTCGGCACGCCGTTGGAGGACGCCGCTGTTCGCCTCATTCGTGCACAGCTGACAGAAGATCTGCGGGCGGCATGGGAGGAGCAGCCTGTCTCCCTCCTCGCGAAGTGGCTGCCGTCCGTCAACACCTCCTCGCGTGCGGCGCGCAGACAGGCGCGCCGCCTCGCGGTCCTGTTCGGGATGAGGGAGGCGGACTACCGCAGGATGCTCGTCCGTCTGCGCCGCCGCATTGCGCTCATCGAGAACGCCCTGCGCACGAGGGACTATACCTTTGACTACGCAAAGCAGCCGTCGAAGGCGATGTTCAAGTACCGCGCAGCGTTTTGGCGCAACGACATGGAGCGGTACAAGGCGTTCCTTGAACGCGTCGCGTGCGGTGCGGAGCAGCTGCATACGGGAACGCTCTATCCCTACGAGATCATCCGTCCGCTCAGTGGAGCAGTGACACCGCAAATCCCGCAAGAGGAGGCGCGTACCCTTGATGTCACATGGAGCGCACTGCCCGACTATACGCATGGAGAGAACGCACTCGTCGTGCTCGATGGCTCCGGCTCGATGTACTGGGGCGGGAACCCCCTGCCGAGCAGCGTCGCGCTCTCGCTTGCCATCTACTTCGCCGAACGCAATACGGGTGCGTTTCATGGGTGCTTTATCACGTTTTCCAGGAATCCGCGGCTTGTCGAGATCAAGGGAGCGACGATTGTGGAGCGTGTGCACTACTGCAAAAGCTTTGACGAGGTGGCAAACACAAATCTTGAAGCGGTGTTCCGCCTCCTCCTGCGCACAGCGGTGAAGAACCGTGTGCCGCAGGAGGAACTGCCCTCCGTGCTCTACATCATCACGGACATGGAG
>NZ_CP016201.1:634184-652949 GCF_001683335.1 Selenomonas sp. oral taxon 126 | reverse complement strand
GAGTTCGATGCCTGTACCGTGGACGCAGACGTGACGAACTTTGAGCGGGCAAAGGAACTGTTCGCAGAGGCGGGCTATGCGCTGCCGCGCATCGTCTTCTGGAACGTCCAGAGCCGCAGCCGCCAGCAGCCCGTGCGGCAGAACGAACAGGGCGTTATGCTCGTCTCCGGCTGCAGCCCGAGTATCTTCTCCATGGTCGTTGATGGGCGCATTACCCCGTACGAGTATATGGAGCAGGTGCTGTGCGGCGAACGGTATGCGGCGATTGAGGTGTAGGCGCAAACAAAAACGCAGCTCCGCGAGGGGCTGCGTTTTCTTGTGTGGGGGAGAATTTTTGTGGTATAATGAATGCGGCATTTGGCAGATATATGATAGGAAGTGATACAGATGGCGCAGAATGTTATGGTGTGTATGGATGATGATTTGTCGATGCGTCTGCATGAGGTTTGTGACGAGATCGGGCTACCCATTTCCACCGCATTTCTGATTTTTGCAAAGCGCGTCGCACGAGATCGCAAAATCCCATTTGAACTCTCTGCGGAACCGGATCCGCTCTACTCGGAAAGCAATATGGCACATCTGCGTCGGGGAATTGCCCAGCTCAATGCCGGCAGGGGCGTGCAGCATGATTTGATTGAGGTCGCAGACAGTGAATAAGACATGGTCGGATGAGGCGTGGGAGGACTATATCGGCTGGCAGTCAGAGGACAAGAAGACGATGAAACGGATCAATCTCCTGCTCAAGGATGTGGAGCGGCATCCGTTTGACGGCGTTGGAAAACCGGAACCGCTCAAGGGCGAGCTCGGCGGATTTTGGAGCAGACGGATTGATGAGAAGAACCGCCTAATCTATCGTATTACGCCGAACGGCATGGAGATTCTTTCCTGCAAGGGGCATTATGAATAGCTTCCCTCCAGCCGTAGCAGGAAGTCCTTGCGCTCCATACCGCCCGCATAGCCCGTCAGACTGCCATCCGCGCCGATGACGCGGTGGCAGGGGATGAGGATGGAGATGGGGTTGCGTCCGACCGCGCCGCCGACCGCCTGTGCGGACATACGGCCGCCGCGTGTCTCTGCAAGCTGTGCGGCGATCCTGCCGTAGGTCGTCGTCTTTCCGTACGGAATCGTGCGCAGGATATCCCAGACCGCGTGCTGAAATGCTGTGCCCTTGGGCGCAAGCTGCGGCATGCAGTCCGGTACTTTGCCGCTGAAATACAGATCGAGCCATCGAAAGGTCTCCTCGAACACGGGGAGATCTTTTTGCATCCCTCGGATGCAGTCGCTTGTATCGTCAAAGTCAAGCGCGGTGAGCGCAGTCCCGTCGCTCGCAAGGAGCATCGTGCCGAGCGGTGAGTCGTACTGTGCGGTGTAGATCATAATGAGCCTCCTGTCATTTAGTATATGTTCATTATAGAGGAAAAAATCGCATATGACAGCCCCGTTTTCATGCACTTTTATCCAAAATGTGATATAGTGAAAAAAACATCGAGAGGAGCGAGCAGGATGGAACAGACGGCAATTACCGACGATATGGTCGTACAGCGCGCCCGTGCAGCCGTGCAGATCGCGCTCGAAAAAAACAAGGCGATGGGCGTCCCGAGCATCGTCTACGACCGCAAGACGCAGAAAATCTATGAACTGCGGAGTGACGGCACACGCATCCCTGTGGCAGAGCGTGCGTGGAAGGGGCGTTATGGTGAGCGCGAAGAAACCTGAGATTGTCGCTTACCCTACGACAACTCGGAGGCGCAGCCGTTCCGTATTTTCAAGAAACGCAAGACCGCGTATTTTTATGATGAATGCGATGATTGGCGGCGGAAAAACATCGAATTTCTGGTCGGGATTGCAGATATGGAGCGCAGGGCGCTGAACTGGCGTGGCTAAGGAAGCACTGATAAATTCAGCACCGCCATCTTAACGCATCTTTTTTGCCCGCACAACGCCTGCAAATCCTCCACATAGCCTCTGCTATGCGTCCGGTTTGCCTCCTAGTTCGGACGAAAAAATCTGCGCCAATCTGAGGGTCTATTTTATCAGCGATTCCCTAACACTTTCTCTACAGGGCGCGGACAAGATTGTCTGCGCCTTTTTCGTGCCGCAAATGTCGCCTGTCATGCGACCACGCCGCTCGCCCCTCCTGCTATACTCTGAACCATAGAAGAGCTCACAGATGTATAGAGGAGGAGATCATCATGGCAGAAGAAAAAGTACAGGGGCAGACGGATCTGGTGTTCATTCTGGATCGCAGCGGGTCGATGTCGGGGATGGAGAGCGATACGATCGGCGGGTTCAACGGCATGATCGGGCAGCACAGGGGCGAGGGGGTGGACGTGCTCGTCTCGACGGTACTCTTCGACCACGAGAACGAGGTCATCCACGACCGCGTGCGGATTGCGGACGTGCCCGTGCTCACGGACAAGGAGTACTACACGCGCGGCAGCACGGCGCTGCTCGATGCGATGGGCGGCGCGATTCACCACATCCGCAACGTCCACAAGTACGCACGCCCCGAGGATCGCCCCGCGCGCACGATGTTCATCATCACGACGGACGGCATGGAGAACGCGAGCACGCGGTATACGGCGGATCAGGTGCGAGCGATGGTGAAGCGGCAGGAAGCGGAGGGGTGGGAGTTCATCTTCCTCGGCGCGAACATCGACGCCGTGCAGGTCGCGGGCGGGCTCGGCATCCGCGCCGACAACGCCGTCGAGTTCGCCTGTGATGAGGCGGGCATCCGCGAGAACTTCAGCACGCTTGCGCACCTGACGAGCACATTTGTCGGAACGGGCATGATTCTCCCCGGGTGGCAGGCAAAGATCAGCAAGCATCTCGCGAAGAAGAGGAGCGGGCGCAGCTGAGGCAGGATGGATAAACAGGAGGGGGGCTTCACGGCGAGGCTCCCCTTTGTATATCCGATGCAACAAATGAAAACAAATCTCTTGCGGCGATGATTCGCATATGTTAAAATTTTGTGAAAAGAAAATGAAGGGGGAATGCCCATGCGTCCGCCGTATCAAAAACCACCTGCCGCCCTGATCGCAAAGATTCGCCGCTACATTGCGGAGCATCTGCAGGATGCCGCCGATCATCTCGCGGATGAGCCACATGAAATACTGCGCCGCACCCCGCCTCTTTTCGAGGGGGAACAGAGGCGCCGCGATCTGCACCACGGGCGTCCGCCGAAGGAGGCGGCACTTGGGGCAGGCGTAGCGGTATTTGGGATTTTGCCTCCCGGCATGGGCGAGCATCTGGGCAGCCTCTTTTCACGCCTCAAAAGCAAGCTCAACAAGGTGGACGAGACCTTCTCCGAGCGCCTCCTGCGCCTCATCGACGAGAGCGGCATGACCGACGTGGAGGCGTACAAGCGCGCAGGTGTTGACCGCAAGCTGTTCTCCAAGATCCGCAAGGACAAGCACTACCAGCCGGGATACCGCCTCGTCTACGCCTTCATCTTCGCCCTGCGGCTCAACATCGACACGGCGCGCGACCTCCTCGCGAGCGCGGGCTACACGATTTCGCACGCACGCCGGTTCGACATCATCATGGAGGTCTGCATCAAGGATGGCTGCAACATCGACACTGTGAACGACGTACTGTACGAGATGGGGCTGGAAGTGCTTTGTGGAGCGAAAAATTGAGGGTGATGACGATGAATGATCCACGCCAAAGCATATTGCAGACCTATGAACGCATTGAGGATCGGTTGACAGCACTGTCCATGAAACTCGACACCATCATTGACACAGAGATGAGCAACGTGCACAAACAGGAGATTCGTGCGCAGATTGCGCGGATGCAGCAGGACTTTCGTGCGGCGCGTTGGGCAGTTCCCGACCGGAACGAATGGTGCGTATGCAATGTCGCCTTCTTTGGTGAGACGACCGCCGGGAAGTCGACCCTGATCGAGGCACTGCGTCTGCATTGGGCTGACAATGCACAGAAATACACGGAGCAGTGGGGCTCGTCAATCGGAAGCGGAGCCGGGGATTGCACAAAGGAACCAATCGCCTATGATGTGCGGCTCGGCTCAGGTATCCTGCGTCTGATAGACCTTCCCGGGATCGAGGGCGTACTTGAGGAACAGAATCCGGAGTTCTCAACAAAGCTGGAAGATGCGCTGCGTACGGCAAATGTCATCCTCTACCTCGTGGGCAATGGGAAGAAGCCCGAGCGCGGTACGATAGCGAAGGTTGCTCAATATCTGCGGCAGGATGCGCGGGTCTATGCGGTCTACAATGTGCACTGTCCTGCCAAGGCAGAGCGCATCCCAGAGATCGATGGATCATATATAGACGAACTGTATGCAGAAATGAAGCACATTCAATGTGCGATGGAGGAACAGGCGCGAAAGATCCTCGCAGACCGGCTTGGGGAAAGTTTTGAAGATATCTATGTGATGAATGCCCACCTTGCGTTTATGGGAGCTGCGTACGATCCGCTGTTTGGCTTATCGGTGATTATGCCCGAGCGAAGCACACTGAGGCAGGAGCAGGAAAGCTATGCCCGTGAATTTGCGGGAGACACTGACGCGATGCGGGCATCCGCTCGTCTGGATATGATCGTCGACCTGCTTCAGGATCGGGCGGCGCGTATTCAGGAACTGCAGGCAGAACAGCAGACACAACGGATTCGGCGGCTGATCGACGGACTTTTTGGCTCTGCGGGAGCACTCTCCATATTGCAGTCCCTTGCAGAGCAGATGCAGAGGGAACAGTGTGAATATTACGGGGCACAGATCAATGTAAATGCGGCAACATTCCAGTTTGAGCAGCGCATCACAGCAATACCGAGGACAGTGGCTTCAAAGTTCCGTACGAAGTATCAGGATCTCATGTATGACTGTATTGAAAAGCATTGGGATGGAACGATTGACGAGCGTCGTGTCCGACAGTTCATGAAAGAACATGCGGAGGAAATGCGGGGCTTTGTCGCCGAGGCGGTTCAGCAAAAAATCAATGAGGCGCTCTCCCGCCTGATGGAGGAATATGAGGCTGTGTGGGCAGATTTCGAGCGCAAGGAGGCGATGGAGCAGACCCGTCTGCAAACCTTGGGGCTTCACTTTACGGGGAGCGGATTTCAGGCGCAGGGGCATGGACTCGGAACGTTTGTGATGAATGGGCTCGGTGCGGCAGTGGGTGGAGCAGCAATGCGAGAGATACTGTTCGCTGTGGCAAAAAAAGGTGGAGCAAATCTCCTGGCAGGGTTGGTCAAAGGTGGCATGGGACTCGGACCCTTCATTGCAATGAACGTTGGCTTTGAAGTGCTCAAGCACATCTTGGGGGCGGAGTCACAAACGTCCAAAGCAAAAGCCGCAGCATGCAAGTTCTTTGAGCGGCAGGAGACTGCCCTTGCGGACGACCTCTATCGCGTGTTGGACGAGCTTGATCTTGTGGGGCAGGTAAACAAATCCTATTATGATGTATTCACGAACATGGTGGAACGACAGGATCGGGCGTATCAGCAGATGATTGACGAGATCGAGGACTTGTCTGCGTTTTTCTGCTGGAGGTAATGTGTGCCGGGATGACAGTTAGGAGGAGATTCTCATGAGCATGACGGCAAAACACCGCTATGAGGCGGTCTTGCGCAAATTGAAGGAACTTTCCGCATGCGGCGGGGCGTGCGTGGAGGATTGTGAACAGATCGAGAAAAAGCTGGCAGAGCTTGCGGATGAAACAGTCTCAATCGCATTGGTGGGTGCATTCTCCGACGGCAAGACGAGCGTCATCGCGGGGCTGGCGGATGAGACGCTCGATGGAATGGAGATTGCGATTGATGAGGCGACAGACGGGATTCATGTCTATGAGCCGCATGCAGCGAAGATGCCCTGCCGCATGGTTGATACACCCGGACTCTTCGGGGAGAAGGGCAAAGAAATGGAGGGCGGCTTTCGGCGCTTCGAGGAGATCACGCACGGCTACCTCAAAGAGGCACATGTGATCCTCTATGTCGTTGAGAGCGAGAACCCCCTCAAGAACAGTCATAAGGAACTCTTGTGGCATTTGCTGCGAACGCTTGGCAAGGCAGACCGCACGATCTTCGTCATCAATCGGATGGACGAGGTCGTTGATGTCACCAATGTGGAAGCCTATGCAGAGATGGCAGAGATCAAGAAGAACACCGTGCGCATGAGGCTGCAGGAGCTGATCGGTCTGTCGATGGAGGAGGTCGGTCGGGCGCGCATTGTCTGTGTGGCGGCGGATCCCGGACGCAAGGGCATGGCGGTCTGGAAGGAGCATAGGGATGTGTATGCGAAACGCTCCCATATGGATGACCTGAGGACGGCTGTCTCGGAATTTCTTGCGGCGCATTCTGCCGAGCGTCTGCTCGATGCCGCTGCGCTGGAAACGGCGTACACCGTATTGCGGGAGAATGTGGAGAAGGTACAGCGCCGCTGCAACGACTTTGCGCGCAATGCCGTCCCGCAGCTGGAAGAGAGCATTCGCCGCCAGAAGAGTGAAAAGGAACGGATTGAGAAATGTGCGGAGCAGGCTGCGCGGGACTGTGATGAGGAACTGGCAGATCTCCGCTGTGCGCTCATCAGCAAGATCAACGGGCTGACACAAGAGAATATCGTGAAATTCATCGACATCGAGTTCGGGCAGATGAATGGGGCGATCGGACATGCCTTTACGCGTACGCTGCAGGGCATCTTGAAGAAGCACTTTTCAGGGATCGGGGCAAAGGTGTCTCCCATGTTTGATCGTATCGAAAAGGAGTACGGCACGCAGACGGGGCTCTATACTGCTTACGTAAATCCCCTGCGCGAATGGATCCCTTGCGTTTCCGACACACAGCTCGTGGAGCGGGTGAAGAAGATGCTTCTTGATGGTGGGGAACTGCTGGGCGGGCTTGGTGTTGACTTCAAGATCGACACTGCTGTTGAAACGAGGATTGCCGATATCGCCAAATTCGCGCCCGCGCTGACCGCATTCGCCCGGGCAGGGATGATGGTCTATGAGTTGTATTCTGCACGGCAAAAGCGGGAGGCCTTCAAGGCGATGCAGAAGGAACTCAAAGAGTTTGTTGAAAAGGCAATCGATGAGGAGCGGGGCACAATCATAAATGGCGGAGATGGATTCTACCGGAAATACG
The DNA here is from genome assembly GCF_001683335.1 of Selenomonas sp. oral taxon 126. Lineage (GTDB taxonomy): Bacteria > Bacillota > Negativicutes > Selenomonadales > Selenomonadaceae > Centipeda. The sequence continues at coordinate 645,854 of NZ_CP016201.1, read as the reverse complement.
GGGTGCCGCTTTCGGAAATCAATCAATTTATCAACGAAGGAGCAGCGCAGCTTGAGGCGGTGAAGATGGAGATGAACGCGCTTGCCGCATGGAAGAGCGAGGCGGAGGATCTGCTGCGGCAGATGCAGACCGCATAATTTGTGCGTGAAATGCCGGGCGTGGACGCTTTCCGTCCATGCCTTTTGTGTGCTGCAAATGTCGCCTGTCATGCGACCACGCCGTCCGCCTATCCTGCTATACTCTGAACCATCGAAAAGGTCATACAGCATAGAGGAGGAAAACATCATGGCAGAGGCAAAGACAAACGGACAGACGGAGCTGGTATTCCTCATGGACGTCAGCGAGCCCATGGCGGACTTTGCGTCCGATATCATCGCCGGGTTCAACGGCATGATTGCACGGCTCAGAGAGGAGAGGTCGGATATCCTTGTCACTACCTGGCAGTTCGCTGATTTTTGCTTGTACGTTGATGAACGTGTGCCGATCACCGCGGACTCTGTACGCATGGAACAGGACTTCTTTGAGCGCCTCCGTATCATGCGGGAGCAGATGGCACGCCAAGCTGCTCCCGCGCCCATCACACAAGAGGACGGCAAGCCCGGTAGAAGGGTGCTGATCAATGCGATCGGCGGTGTTGTCTGCCGCGCTAGGTACGTGTACAAGCATTATCCCGAGAACCCCGCGCGTACGATGGTCGTCATCATCACGGGCGGAGCGGATAACGCGAGCCTGTACTACTGGACGCCTGACCGACTGCGGGATCTGGTAGAGCGGCAGGAAAAGGAGGCGGGCTGGGAGTTTATCCTCCTCGGTGCGAACATCGACGCGGAGCGGGTCGCAGGAGACATCGGCATTCCCGTCGAGAACGCCGCCCAGTTCGCCTGTGACGCGGTGGGCGTGCGCGAGAACTTCGCGTCGCTCGGTGCGATGATCCTGGAGTTTTCCGCGACGGGTGTTGCTCTGCCGACATGGTCGCAGAAGATCAGCGAGCATCTCGCGCAGAGCAAGGACAGGCGCAGCTGAACGGGAACGAAAAGCCTCCCCTGCCAAGGCGGGGGAGGTGGCAAGCGGAGTGAGCCGGTGAGACGTTTGCAGCGATAGAGCAAACATGACCAGGACGGTTGTATCTGCGGCAAATAAATGAAAACAAATCTCTTGCGTGGATGATTCATATCTGTTAAAATTTTATGAAAAGAAACTGAGAGGGGAATGCCTATGTTACCGCCGCATCAAACTCCATCCGCCGACCTCCTTGAACGGATTCGCCGCTATATTGCCGCGCATTTGCAGGATTCCTCCGACATCATTGAGGAAGCAAAGCGTAAGCTGCCGCGTCCCGTACCGCGTCCCTTCGAGGGCGAGCGCGAACGTCACGGCCTTGCGCGCGATCCCGGTGTACATGAAGAGCCACTCGTATGCGGCGTCACTCTTCCCCGTCCGCGCGCTGGTCTGGACGGGATTCTCTCGCGTCTGAGGAGCAAACTCGACAAGCCGAAAGAAACCTTCTCCGAGCGACTCCTGCGCCTCATCGACGAGAGCGGCATGACCGATGTAGAGGTGTACAAGCGTGCGGGGATTGACCGCAAACTGTTCTCCAAGATCCGTACCGACAAGAACTATCATCCGAAAATTCGCGTCGTCTACGCATTCATCTTCGTCCTGCGGCTGAACCTCGACGACGCGAGAGACCTCCTCACGAGCGCGGGCTACAGCATCTCGCCTGCGCACGAATACGACCTTGCCATGCAGTACTGCATCGAGGAGGGCTTTGACATCGACACCGTGAACGAGATCCTGTATGCGCTCGGGATGGATGTGCTGTGAGGAGGTTTTATTTTATGGATGCGTGTACACCGATACAGACAAAAATTCTCTCCTTATTGGAAGACCTTGAAAAAGAGGAGTCGCTCCAATCGGTGGAAGGATTTGCTGCAGAATTGGAACTGCTGAAAGAACGAATGCAGGACGACGTGTTCCGCATTGCCGTGGTCGGTGAGTTCAGTTCGGGAAAGTCCACCTTTATCAACGCTCTGCTCGGCAGGGATGTTCTGAGCCATGCCTCGAAGGAAACAACAGCGGTACTTACGCAGGTTGTCAACGTGGCATCGGATGATCCACGCGTTGGCACGGGACTTGTTCGCCACAAGGATGGCACAGAGCAGGAAATCCGCACGGATGAGTTACGGGAGTATACTACGACCGTGAGCGAGCGACACGCGGTAGCTCAGGAGATTGCATCTGTTGATATATATACGCCATTGCTCCACGCAGAACGTCCTCTTATGCTGATCGACACGCCGGGGCTGAACGGCGTTGCCTCGGGGCATCTCGACCAGACCATACGTGTGGTTCAGGAGGCGCACGCCTGCATCTACCTCCTCCAGCACCGCGGGCTGACGAAGGAGGATCTCGCCTTCCTGCGCGGCTATCTCGTGCCATGCCAGCAGAACTTCATCTTCGTACAGAACTTCATTGACGCATTCCGCCCGCACGAAGGCGAGAGCGTGGAGCAGCGGCTTCCCATGCTCGAAAGGACGCTGCGGGAAGAAGTCTTTGCGGGCAGCGAGAGCCATACGTTCTGTGTCTGCGGCGTCTCAGCGCTCAAGGAACTTGCAGGGCAGGATCGCAGCATCACGTATCTCTATGAAGACAGCACGGATGAGCTGGATGACGGGGCGCGCGCACAGCTGCGCGAGGAGTCGAACTTTGCGAGTTTCCGCGCACTGATGGAGGAGAACTTTAATGAACGCCGCCTTGCGGAGATCCAGTATCGTGGAACGGCAAATGCCATCCTCGGATGGGCGCGGTCGCTGCTGGAGCGCATCGCACGCCGTGCCGAGGAGGCGCGCAGCGTATTCGAACTCAGCAGGGAGCATCGTGCTATCGAGCGGCTGACGCAGCTGCAGGAAAAGTTGAAGGAGATGCGCGCAAAAAACTGCGAGGCAATCGACGGACTCATCGCACGCAAGGTCAATGAGTCGGTCAAGGAACTTGGGACGCTCCTGGAGCGATGTGGACAGCGGGCGGAGCAGGAGGTCAGGGCGTGTGTGGATGCTTGCCGTACGCCGGACGATATCCAGCGCAGGAAGGAGGAGGTCCCCGTCTCCGTAGCGCGCATCCTGAATGCCACGCAGCAGGAGATCCGGGGAACGCTGCAGGACTCCATGCAGCTCCTGCACGAGATGATCGTGGAGCGCATCGAGGAGTACAGCGGCATCGGACGCCTTGCGGGCGAGGTTCGGACCGTGGCGGCGGGAGACCTGCCCGCGCTCGCACAGATGCGTGCAGACCACGGCACGGATGTCGAGGCGCGCACGGCGCGCATTGCCGAGAAGCGGGCACAGGAGGAACAGGTGGCGCGTCAGCTGGCGCAGACCAATCGGGCGGCATCGGAGGCAGAACGAGATGTGCGGCACTGGGCGGATGCGGCGAGCGAGGCATACAGGACGCAGCGCAGCATACAGGATGAGATGCGCCGCATGGGCAGCCGCCCCGCCGTGCGCGTCTGGCAGGAAGAGCATGTTGTCAAGAGAACCAGTCTGTTAGGAAGATTCCTCGATTTTTTCTCGACCAAGACCGAGGTCCGCACCATGCGCGACGACAGCGCGCAGCGGGACTGGGATGCGCGGTACAAGGCGCTGCAGGCGAAGCAGAACACGTATGCAGCGCGCCGTGACGACCTCCTGGCGCGCAAGGCGAAGAGCGAGCGCAAGCTCCGCAGCTATCAGGGCGATGCCGAGGCCGATGCAGCGCGGATCCGCCGCCTGGAGCAGAGTATCCGCGAGGATGAGGCACTCCTGGAGGCAGAGCGGCGCAAGCGTGAGACGCAGCAGAAGCACGCGATGCAGGCGTATCTGGCGGAGTGCAGGAGGCACATCTGCAACTGGGTGCATACGCATCTGTACGGTGCAGATGGCACAGACGGTGCGGAGGGCGAGCTGGGGCGTCTCGAGGAAGCGTGGCGGAAGCAGCTCCGCGCGGTGCAGGAGGAGATGCAGGATCGTGCGCACCGCCTGTACGATGAGGCGGAGGCGCAGAAGCTGGCGCAGCTGGAACAGGCAAAGCAGGACAAGGCACCCGCACTGCAGCGCGAGCTAGAGGCTCTGACACGGGCGGACGCCCTGCTGCAGCAGGGGATACGGAAGATGGAGGGGGATCTCACATGAGGAAAGAGGAATATCTGGCACAGCACGGCGCGCGCAAGGAAAAGCTCCTCGCACTGCTGGATGACGCGCAGAAGTTCATGGTGGTGCAGGAGAAGCCGGAGGATGCAGCCGCGCTGCAGAAACTGGGGCAGAACATCGAGGAGGGGCTGTTCAGCATCGTCCTGATCGGCGCGTTCAGCGCGGGCAAGTCCACCTTCCTGAACGCGCTCATGCACAAGCGCATCCTGCCGTCGTATACGCGCGAGACGACTGCCGCCGTCAACTTCCTGCGGCACGCGTCCAAAGCGCCGCACGGGGAGCCGGGAATCGTCTACTACCGCGATGGGAGCACGGAGGTGTTGCCCGACCTCAGTGTCGATACGCTCACGCAGTACGTGACGGTCGGCACGGGGACGGAGCGGAACCACGTCCCCGAGACGACGGAGCGCGTGGATCTCTTCCTCGAGAGCAGGTTCCTCGAGGATGGCGTGATGCTCATCGACAGCCCGGGGCTGAACGGCATCACGGAGAACCTCGAATCCATCACGCGCCAGCAGATCAAGGAGTCACACGCCTCCATCTTCATGTTCAGCGCAGGTCAGCCAGGCTCCAAGACGGACTTCGAGATCCTGCGCGACCTGCGCGCGCAGTGCGGGCGGATCTTCATCGTACTGAACAAGATCGACGACATCAAGTCGGGCGAGAAGGAGACCGTGGAGGGCGTCGTCGCTCATCTGAAGGAGAGCTATGCCGAGCAGTTCGCAGGCGCGCCCCTTCCTGAAATCTATCCCATTTCCTCCTATCAGGCACTCCTCGCACGCGATCCCGAGGGACTGGGACAGGCGGGGACGGATGCAGCAGAGCGCGCCCGTCTGGAGGAGGGATCGCGTCTGCCCGCATTCGAGGATCGTCTCTTCCGCTACCTTGTCGAGGGCGAGAAGGCGCAGGAGGCGTTCAGTGCGCCCGTCCACACGCTGCGCGCCATGCTCGGGAGTATGTGCAGCGAGCTGGACGCACGCATCGAGATCCTGTGTGCAGAGCGCAGCCCCGATGAGCTGATCGCACAGCAGGGCGCGATAGAGGACAAGATCGGGGAGCTGCGGCAGGAGCGGGAGGCACTGTGGCAGCCCCTCAGGACCCGATTCCAGAGCGTCATGCGCGACATCTATGACCGTATGAGCGGCTACAGTGCGGGATTCGTGGAGCGCGTCGTCTCGGAGGCGGAGCTCATCGAGGACGTGGAGGATCTGCGCGAGTATGCTGCCGGCCTTGAGGACAGGATCACGGGCGAGCACCGCCGCCGCCTGCAGCGGATGGATGACGAGCTGCGCGAGGAACTCGCGATGGTGGCGGACGAGATCAGCGGGCAGGCACTCGAGGGGCTGAGCGAGGCGGTCTCGTCGATTCCCGGGGCTGCACTGGGGCTTTCCGCCCGCACGTTCCAGATGACCGAGATGGAGGTCGGCAGCAGGCTGGAGGCGGATGAGAAGGCGTTTGCCGAAAAGCGCAGGGAGATGCAGGCTCTCGAGGATGAGATGCAGCGGAAGGAAATGGACAAGATCGCCGCACGCCGCATGGAGCGCCGGCGCGACGAGATCAAGCAGGAGCAGCGGGAGCTGGCGCAGCGGTACATGAACATCGAGGACTCCTTCACCATCCCGGCGGTCGACCGGTATGAGGTTCCCGTGATAGGCGTGAGAGATCGGCGCGGTTTTTTTGGCAAGATCGGGAACTTCCTCTTTGGCGGCAGGGAATATCAGACCGTCGAGGTGAAGACGGACAGCTCGGCACGGGATGAGGCGCTGCGCCTGCGTGACGGACGGCTGGACGGCATCGCTGCAGAGCGGGCGCAGCTTCAGAAGGAGATGCGGGAGTATCAGGAGCCGGCGGTGGGCAGCGAGGAGCTGGACTACGAGATCAAGGCTGCGCATCAGCGGATGCAGCGGCTTCAGAAGGAGTACAAAGATGCCCTGCAGAAGCATACGGAGCGGATCGAGAAGGAAGCCGCCCGTGCGATGAAGGGGATGCGGCGCGAGATCCGCTGCTACGCCGAGGAGCGCGGCGAGGAGTTCGAGCGTGCCGCACGCTCCGGCCTGCAGGCGGTGAAGCAAAAATCCTACGAGGCGGTGCGCGGCATGGTGACTGTGCGCATCGAGGATGAGATCCGTCGCTGCGAGGAGCGTCTTGCCCGTCTCATCGCTGACAGCGAGGCGTCGGATGCAGAGCGCGACCAGAAGCTGCAGCTGGCACAGGAGGCGCGTGCGGAGGCGGATGCGCTCATCGCGCGCAGCGAGGCGTTCGCACGGGAGATCGCAGACAAGATGCAGGATGTCATCGAGGAGGTATAGCCATGTTGGACGAACAGCTTTTTTCCCTGCTGGACGATGGGCTCGGCGCGCTCGGCTGGGCGCAGGAGCGGGCAGCGCTGGCTGCGTGCAGGGAGCGCTATGAGGCGGGGCAGTACTTCGTCGCGTTCATCGGGCAGTACTCGGCGGGCAAGTCCTATCTGATCAACAACCTCCTCGGGCGCGACCTCCTGCCGCAGGGGCGTGTGGAGACGACGCCGCTCCTGACCTACATCCGCTACGGGGCGGAGGAGGGGGCGCGTCTCTGCTATCTCGACGGGCGCACGGAGGAGGTCCCCCTGTCCGAGGTGCGCACGATCATCCAGAACGGGGACGGCGGCAGATGGGGCCTCGCAGCGGTGGAGCACATGGAGATCTCCATCGCGTCGGACCTCCTGCGGCAGGGCATGATCCTGCTCGATACGCCGGGCGTCAACACGGTGATCGAGCGGCATGAGCGGCTTCTCGCACAGTCCCTCGCGCTTGCCTCGAGCATCCTCTATGTCACCCATGGCACGCCCTCCGCCGTGGATATGGACAAGCTGGAGCTGCTGGCGCACGGCGGAGGCCCGCTTTCCTTCGTGCGCACGCACTGCGATGAGATCAACGAGGCGGAGGAGCGCTATGCGGATGTCGTCGCGGCAGAGGAGAGAATCCTTGTAGACTTTGGCATCATGGAACGGCTGGACGAGCGTTTCTATATCTCCAATCTGCCCGACTCGCCGTATTTCTCTGGGATTGCATCAATCCGCGCCATGCTGGAGGAAAAGGGGGCGGATGTGCGCGCGTCCCTCGCAGAGGATACGGCGCGGCGTCTGCACGTCATGGCGCACGCGGTCGTGGAGGCGCTCGGAGCGCAGGAGGAGATACTCGTTGCGGGAGAAGAGGAGCGTGCGGCAGAGATCCGGCAGCGTCAGGAGGTGCTGGAACGCGAGGCGCGCCGTCTGGAGACGCTCCTGAATGAGCGGCAGGAGCATCTGCGGAAGGAGGCGGACGCCTGTCAGAAGGAGATCGTGCGCGACCTGCGGCAGTATATCGGCGATGCTGCAGAGCGCGCTGCGGAGCACATCGCCGCGACGGGGGCAGAGGTGCGGACGGACGAGCAGATGCGCGCGGCACTGCAGCGCGAGATGCAGCAGATCCTGCGCAGCGCCTATGAGCGGATTGGGCATCATGTCGATCCGCTGCTCCGAGGGGTGAACGCCGGCGAGATCCCCACCGAGATGGCACTGCCCGCACTGGAGCTGCCCGCAACGGAGCACTATGCGGCGCTCGTCGAGGAGCAGGACAGCAGGCGTGACGACCTGCAGCGCCAGCTCGCCCACCTGCAGGCGAATCGGGCGGCGCTGGAGGAGGAGCTGGCTCAGTACGATCCGGCGGAGCTGTCAGCACTCGACGAGGAACTGCAGGGTCTGGAACGGGAGATCGCCGCCGCATGCGATGAATATCAGGAGCTGGGGAGCTACCGTCCGCAGATGGTCGTCGCCGAGGAGGCAGATACGAGCGGGGCGGAGATCGGCAGGAGGATCGGGAACATCCTCGACTGGGCGATGATCCTGGTCCCGGTAGCTGGGGAGGCGAAAGGGGCAACCACAGCCCTCGCGAATGCACCGAAGGCAGCGGGCGCGCTTGCCAAGGTCGCGCCGATGACGGCGAAGGTCAGCGCAGTGCTGTCGAAGGGGCAGCCTGTGGCAAAGGCGGTGATCGATGTCGCGAAGATCCGCAGGGTGGGGGCCGCTGCCGTGAAGACCGTCGGACAGGCTGCCCGCATGGCGAAGGAGGGCGCGAAGGCGGCTCTGACGGCGGAAGAGGTGAAGGCGGGCGGCATCAAGGTCCTTCAGAAGTACAAGGAGCTGAAGGACCTTGCAGAGGGCGCGAACGCACCGGCATCGCTTCTTTCTTGGCTCACCTTGGAGTACTGGGGGGAGCAGATCGGCAGGCAGTTCGACCACCCGCCGCGCTACAGGGAGAACCTCGCCTATCGTGCGGAGTTCCAGGCGAACAAGCGGCGGCTCGAACAGGAGATGCGGCGGAAGAAGGAGGCACTCTACCGCATCCAGCTCGAACGCGGCAGATATGCGGACGAGCGGCAGAGGAAGCAGGCGCTGCGCGAGAGTCTGGAGATCGACGCGCAGGAGCTGGAGCGCGAGATAGAGGCGCGGGCGCAGGAGTGGCACGTAGCGGCGGAAAAGAAGGTGCGGCAGGAGTGGAAGCGCGCGTGCGCGAAATACTGTCGGGAGCAGCTGAAGAAGCATCTCGCGCAGGCGCTGGAGGAGCATCTCGCCGACCTCTCCGCGCGCCTGACGGCGTATCAGGCATCGCGCTTCCTCCCGCTGGAGGAGCGTCTGCGCGCGCAGCGGGACGCGTGTGACGCGCTCCTGAAGATGCCGCCGGGGGAGGCGGAGGAAAAGCTGCGCCGCATTAGGCACATCAGGGACGCACTGCAGAAGGCGATGGAGGCATGATGGAACCTGCTCTCCTGCTCCATACGCAGTGGGCACTGGCGGGCGACCGCTCGCGCTATCGCTTTGCGGCGGCACTGGCGGAACGCCCCGCCGGATCATGGGACGCAAAGGAGGCGGTCTGGCTCGCGGGGGAGGCATCCGCGCCCGAGGATACGTCTGCCGTGTTCGTGCAGAGCCGCAATGTGCCGCCGGGCATCCGACTCTGCCTCCTGCCTGACAGCACGGCGGTCTGGAACGTCCAGCTGGCAGGATTCCGATGCTGCATCGTATTCGAGGAGTTCCCGTGGCAGAAGGAGTCCACCGAGATGCTGCTGCGCGCATGGCGGTCGATGCCGTCCCGCCCCGCATTGACCCTCGTGCTGATGCGTCAGGAGCATCGCGCGGGCAGCACCGATCTGGACAGCATCGACGCGACGTTGGAGGAGGCGCGCAGAGCGTATGCGGCGCAGGGCATTCCCGTCCTCGTCGAGGGCAGCGGGCAGCTCCTTGATGTCTTCTCGATGAGGGATTCCGTCATACAGAAATACAGGGAGGATCTGCGCGGCCAGCTCGTCACCCTGCGCGACCGCATCGAGGACTTTTCCGACTACTACTGCAAGGAGGAGTTTCCTGTCCATCGCACGGCGGCACGCGGCTGTCTGGGGATGGGGGCGAAGGACGAGATCATCTCGTATGCAGTGGCGCGCGCGAGCGGCGAGACGTGCCTCTGGGCGGCGTGGAACAAGGCAGCGCTCGGACTCCTCTTCGCGGCGGGACGCCCCGGCAATATGTGCGAGGTGCTGCGCGCCTATGAGGACATCCTCCGGGCGACGCAGCTGCCCGCCTTTGCAGAGATGGATGTCCCCGCTGCGTGCATACAGCTCGAAGCCGCGCTGAAAGCCGCGTTCCTTTCGCATATGGTAGTCCCGCCCGCCTATGACAGGCGCATCTCGTGGGACGAGGTGCGGAGCGCGGGGGCGTATGCAGGGTTGCTGCGCAATCGGAAGGGCGAGCATATCGCATATTGGAAGAAATACAAGGAGTTCCTGGCAGAAGTGGTCGAATCCGTCTGCATGGAGCGGCTGGATGGATATTACAGGCATTGGGAGGGGATGATTTCGTGAGTGGGGGCGGAACGCTGTTTTCCTTTACATTCTTTGCCGTCGCAGCATTCTTCTGTGCCGGCGCTTACTATCTCGTGACGGGGGTCACGGGCGCGCTGCTTGCGATGCTCGGCATCGGGATCTCGGCGGCGGCGCTCTTTCATCGCGCGTGGCAGCAGCATCTGTCTGTACGCACGGAGACCGAGGGCGGACGTGACGCGCAGACACGCGAGATCCTGCGGGAGGTGTGCAGCCTCGTGCAGCAGTGCAGGGAGGAGCAGGAGCGCGGGACGCGCCATATCGCGGATGAGGTTCGCGCCCTGCATGAAGGTATCGACCTCGTGGCGGCGTACCGAAGGGAGTCCCTTGCCGCCCATGAGGAGGCGGCAGTGGGGCAGAGGTCGCTGCTGGCGGAGATCCGGCAGGGCATCTCGCAGCCGCTCGGCATACTGGCGGAGAATCAGCGCGCTGTCATTGAGAAGATCGGGACGCTCGCGGCAGTCCGGCAGGGATGCACCGAGAAGCTAGCGGAGAATCAGTGTGTCGTCATCGAGAAGATCGGGATGCTCACGGCGACTCAGCAGGGATGTGCTGAGAAGCTGGCAGAGCTGGCGGAGCTCGGCGTAGAGATGCTGACCGCCTGTGACCGCGATGCCGCACTGGCGGAGAAGGGAAATGAGCATCTCTCGAACATGGAGCGAGGGCAGATGAAGAGGGGCGAGCTCACCGTCAAGCTGGACGATCTCGATGGACAGCTGAGAGGCCTCCGCCACTCTGCAGATCATCTGGAAGGAATGCTGGATGAGATCCAGCAGCCGATCATGGAGCTGGGAGAGAACCTCTCTGGCTCTCTGCAGGCGGTGATGCAGGAGATCAAGGCACAGCACAAGGCACAGCAGACGGCGATGGAGCAGTATAAATCGATGACGGCAAAGGATGTGCAGATACTCGAGCAGTTGGCAAAGGCAGTGAAATGACGACATATCAAATCCTGCAGGAAGCCGTCCTCTACGGACTGCTGCAGAAGCTCGAACAGAGACATCTGACGAAGGACCTCGTCTGCCGTGCCATCCTTGCGGGCGACCGGCGGAGAATCCGCATGTTCGAGCGCATGGAAGCCGTCGGGCACGCCATGCTCACCGCCCTGCGCTTTCATGATTATCGGCGAGCTGTGCGCTATCTGCTCGTCTTCGAGAAGCTGTGCAGACGAACAGGGGACTGAATGAGAAAAAACATTGGCGTGGACGCTTTCCGTCCATGCCTTTTGTTATACTTACAACAAAGAAGCGAAATGTCGCCCGCGAGGCGACCTGTGGGGGCGGGGGATTTGCTAGAATAGGGACACAAAGGAAGAGGAGGCGAGGAAAATGAGCATTTTGAAGAATTTGCAGCGCGCACTCCGCACGGTGCGCCCGCCGTGCAGGAGCTGTCCCTATCGGCTCGGCATTGTGAAGTTCGTGCAGAGCCCGTGCCCCATGTGCATTGCGAGCGGCTACAGCACGTATGACAATCTCACGCGTCCGCAGGTGAACTTCCCCGGCATCTGGAAGGCGGGGATGCGCAGGGACGGTGCGGACGACGGGCGGCTGTTCCGCAGGTAGGGAGCTGAGTGATGAAGCTGCTGGATGGAGTT
>NZ_CP016201.1:631184-633840 GCF_001683335.1 Selenomonas sp. oral taxon 126 | reverse complement strand
GAGTTCTCACGAACATTGGGAAGTGTATTTCTTTTGTTGCGCTGCTCATTGCATTGTGGTAGCAGAAAGGAAGAGTCGGCAATGGAACGCATGGAGATACGCGGGCGCTGCGGCGTCGCAATCGCATACGCAAAGGTGATCGAGGAGGAGGCCGTCGAGCAGATCCGCCGCATGTGCGACTACGAATTTACGGAGGGCGCGAGCATCCGCATCATGCCCGACGTGCACTGGGGCAAGGGCTGCACGATTGGCACGACGATGACCGTGCGGGACAAGGTCGTGCCGAATCTCGTCGGCGTCGATATCGGCTGCGGCATGTATACGGTCAACCTCGGAAAGGGCGAGATCGACCTCGTGCGCTTCGATGAGGCGGCGCATTTTGTCCCCTCGGGGCGGGGGCTCTGGGAGGGGCGGCAGGAGAAATTCGACCTCCTCGCGCTGCGCTGCTATCGCAGTCTCAAGGATACAAAGCGCATTGCGCGCAGCCTCGGCACGCTCGGCGGCGGCAATCACTTCATCGAGATCGACCGCAGCGCGGACGGCACGAACTACCTCGTGATTCACACGGGCAGCCGCAACCTCGGCAAGCAGGTCGCCGAGCACTACCAGAACATCGCAATCGACCTCTCGCATGGAAAGGACGAGCTTTTCCGCGCGCGCGACGAACTCATCCGCCGCTACAAGGCGGAGGGGCGGCGCAGCGAGCTGCAGGAGGCCATCAAGGCGCTGAATCGGGACTTTAAGGCAAGGGCAGCGGAGATTCCCGCAGACCTCGCCTTCCTCTTCGGCAGCTATCTTGAGGACTATCTGCACGACATCGAGATCTGCCAGAGTTTCGCGCGGCGCAACCGCGAGGTCATTGCACGCGTCCTCTTGGAGCGCGCGGGACTCACGGCAGGCGAGGCATTCCACACGGTACACAACTACATTGATACCGACGAGCGTATCCTGCGCAAGGGCGCGATTGCGGCGCATGCGGGCGAGCGTGTCCTCATCCCGATCAATATGCGCGACGGCAGCATCCTCGCGGTCGGGCGCGGCGATCCCGACTGGAACTACTCCGCGCCGCACGGAGCTGGACGCCTCATGTCGCGCACGGCGGCGAAAGAACGCCTCTCGATGGAGGAATTCCGCGAAACAATGGCGGATGTCTACACCACCGCCGTCAACGAGAACACGCTCGACGAGGCACCGATGGCGTACAAGTCGCTTGCAGATATCATCGATGTGATCGAGGACAGCGTGGACGTGATCGAGGTGCTGAAGCCGATCTATAATTTCAAAGCAGGGTAAATGCCGTAATGCAAAGCCTCCTCCGTCGCGACGGGGGAGGGGCGCCTTGAGCGGTTACTGCAAGAATTTTATCAAGAAAGGAACAGGAAAATGTACGGCGCAATACTGGGGGACATCATTGGCTCCCCCTATGAATTCGATCGCGGGGAAAAGACGAAGGACTTTCCGCTTTTCCCGCCGCACGCACGCTTTACCGACGATACCGTCATGACCGTTGCCGTCGCCGAGGCGCTGATCGCGGCGGGGACGGATGCATGCGAGGAAAATGTAAAGACGGACGTTGTGCGCCTTATGCAGCATTGGGGACGGTGCTATCCGCGCGTCGGCTACGGCGGGATGTTTCGGCAGTGGCTCGTGATGGAACATCCGCAGCCCTACGGTAGCTTCGGCAACGGCTCCGCGATGCGCGTCTCCTCCGTCGGCTGGCTCTATGACAGCCTCTCTCGTACGCGTGAGGTCGCGCGGTGGACAGCGGAGGTCACGCACAACCATCCCGAGGGCGTGAAGGGCGCGGACGCGGTCGCGAGCGCGATCTTCCTCGCGCGCACGGAGCACACACGGGAGGAGATCAGGGACTATATCGCGGAGGTATTCGGCTACAACCTTGACCGCACACTCGATACGATCCGCCCGACCTACCATATGGACGCCACCTGTCAGGGGAGCGTCCCCGAGGCGATCATCTCCTTCATCGAGAGCAATGACCTCATCGACGCCATCCGTAACGCCGTCTCCCTCGGCGGCGACACCGACACCACAGCCTGTATCGCAGGCAGCATCGCAGAAGCCTTCTACGGCTGCACGGACGAGGAGAAGCGAGCTGTTGAAACCCGCCTCCCAGAGGAGATGCTGACGGTGCTCGCTGCATTCCGGATGGCGCGGGAGGAGGACGCAGAGGGGATAGCTGTGAAATGACTCATCGGTGCAAAAATGTGCACCGGAAGCTCTGCTTTATTGTATAATGAAGCAGAGGAGGTGAGGTCGGTGCAGATCTATGTGGACGCAGATGCATGTCCGGTATTGCAACAGATCGAGGACATGGCGCGGATGTATGTGGTTCCTGTCACGCTCTTCTGTGACACGCACCATGTTCTTCATTCGGATTACTGTGAGTTGCGTCTTGTAGACGCGGGCAAGGATGCCGTCGATATTGCACTGACGAATCGCTGCTGTGCGGGGGACATCGTGGTGACACAGGATTTTGGCTTGGCAAGGTTTGTCCTCGATAAGGGGGCATATGCGATCCATCCGTCGGGATGGAGGTATCAGAATCTCAGTGAGGATGAGGCGGCGCACAGAGAAGAGGTGCGTAAACGCATACGGGAGCTTCAACAGCCGTGGAAGCGGAACAAGGAGCGGAAGC
>NZ_CP016201.1:629641-631098 GCF_001683335.1 Selenomonas sp. oral taxon 126 | reverse complement strand
AATCGCTGCTGTGCGGGGGACATCGTGGTGACACAGGATTTCGGCTTGGCAAGGTTTGTCCTCGATAAGGGGGCATATGCGATCCATCCGTCGGGATGGAGGTATCAGAATCTCAGTGAGGATGAGGCGGCGCACAGAGAAGAGGTGCGTAAACGCATACGGGAGCTTCAACAGCCGTGGAAGCGGAACAAGGAGCGGAAGCGCAGGCAGTTTGAGGAGGCGTTTGAGGATCTGGTGATCATCGCGTTGGAGCATGAAGTGCGTGAATGAGATGGAAATGTCGCGACAGCTAAATATCTCTGCGCCTAACAGCAAGCCTAAGCTGCGAAAGCGCACGAACGCCCTGCGGTGCCTAAAGCCGCAGGGCGTTTTGTTGGTGCTCGGTGGCAGAACTGCCATCCTCATATCTTTGTACGCATAGTATAGCCTTATTTCAAGTGCTTCTTCAGATCTCCGTGCGGAAGTGGATCGCCTGAATGATGCCGTCGTCGTCGACGTCGAAGGTGAGTTCGGCGGCTTTGTCATCGAACGCATAGGTGCAGGCGGTGAGTCCCTCGTCGTTCGTCTCGGAGAAGGAGGGTTCGCCGTACATCTCCTCGAGGCTTTCGTAGCTCTTTCCGACATGGAGTCCGCCGAGGGTGCGGAGGCTCTCTCCCATGAGGTCATAGCTCGTGATGGTCAGCTCATCGGCGTCGCGTGTGTTCTTGGCACCTGTGACGGCACGAAAGATGAAGTGTTCGGCACCGTCGAAGCTGTAGGTGACAAAACGCAGACCGTCGCCCGTGAACTCTTTCACCTGACAGTCGACTTCGATTCCTGCGTCGGTGATGATCCGCACGGCATCAGAGAGTGTGCTTTTGCGCGGCTCCAACTGATTCGGTCCGCCTGCAACCTCACCGGGCGGAACAAGTGTCGCCTCCCAATAGGTCATGCCGTGGGCGGATGCCATACCGGGCGCACCGAGGAGGATGCCCACCGCGAAGAGGGCGGCAGAGAGGAATCCAAAGAATCGTGTTTTCATGATGAATCGCTCCTTTCAATTAGGGAAAAACTGATAAATTCAGCACCGCCATCTTAGCGCATCTTTTTTGCCGCACAACGCCTGCAAATCCTCCACAGAGCACCACTCTGCGTCTTTGTTCTTCGTCTGTGCTGTGCTATCCGTCGCTGTCCGCGTGCCTGCACCAAGCACGCTCGGGGGAGGGGTGAAGGGCTTCTTCTCCCGCTCGTAGTAGGCGAGCATCTCGCCTGTGGTCGCGCCGAACAGTTGGAATGCGTTTGCGTATAGGTTGTCTTTGAGGGTGGGCAGGAATTTCTTCGTCAGGTGCTCGATTCCCTCGTCATTTGTCGTACCTCCTTCAGGTCGTGCTATTCGTTCTTGGAGGATTTTTTCGCCTTGCGCTCGCGTGTGATTGAGGTGTAGAGGAAGCTGTCCTCGCTGACGACGAGGTTGAAGC
>NZ_CP016201.1:599391-629179 GCF_001683335.1 Selenomonas sp. oral taxon 126 | reverse complement strand
TGGATTTCCTTGATGCGGTTCTCCGATGTGAACGCGCTCGGGAGGATGTACTTCCTGAGGCCGTCGCCGTAGAATTCCTTGAGCGCGGCGATGGCGTCCTGCTTCGTTTTCTTGAACGGGATGACGAAGTCGGGGCGGAGCATGCCGTCGAACTGGCGCGGCATCATGTTCGGACTGCCGCAGTAGGCGCACTCGGTCGCCATGGTGTTGCCGTCGGAGATGAGCTCGGCGCCGCAGGAGGAGCAGGTCTGAATCCGCATCATCGCTGCATCCGCAGCATCCCATTCGCCGCCCGCTTCCTCGGTCTGCCAACGTGACTCCTGCGCCTCGGCAGCGCGCACTGCACGCTCCTGCGCACGCTGGAACAGCGCCTCGACGGCTGCAATGTCGAGCTGTGCCGAGCAGTATTCGCAGGTCACGTGGTCGTGGCCGGGGAGGAAGGAGAGGGGGGCGCCGCAGTTGGGGCATTTGTAGCTGACGCTTGTGTCGGCCATATTGTTCACCTCTCTAGTGTAAATGTTTCGTGTGTGCGTTCAAAGCGCCAGTGACGCATGTGACTTTCTTACGATAGAGAACCTGTGTCGGTCAAAGCGCCCCTTCCACCATGCTGCGCATGGTCCCCCTCCCCCGTGTCGAGCGGTCAACGTCATCCAATCACACTTCGCTTACGCTTGTGTTCTTGGGACGTTTTCCCATACGACCTGTTTCCCAATCAGCTTCGTCCTACGGACTTGCTTCTTGGACAGGTCAGCAACGGGGGAGGCAAAGAGCGGGACGCACACATATTACTTCTGATCGTTCTCGTCGAAGATATCGCCGCACTCGGGGCAGAACTTCGGCGGGTGGGTGGGATCGGGGGGCGTCCATCCGCATTTGTCGCATGCGTAGAGCGGTGCGCCCGCCGGTTTCGGCTTGCCGCAGTTCGCGCAGAACTTGCCCTTGTTGCTCGCACCGCAGGAACACGTCCAGCCGTCCGCTGCGGGCTGCGGTTTGCCGCACTCGGCGCAGAACTTGCCCGTGTTGCCCGTGTGTCCGCAGGGGCAGTTCCATCTGCCCGCAGGAGCCGGCTGCGGTTTGCCGCAGCCCGCACAGAATTTGCCGGTATTGCCCGTCTGTCCGCAGGAGCACGCCCAGCCTGCCGCTGCGGGCGGTGCCTGCGGGGGCGGTGCGAGCGGGTTGCCCTGCGGTGCGCCCATGCCGCCCTGCGGGCCGAACGCACCCATGGCACCCATGCCGGCGTTTCCTGCCATGCCCATGCCCATGAAGCCGAACGCGCCGCCCATGCCCGCCTCGTTGCCGGCGGCAGTGCGCATGGCATCCGCCGTTGCAGTCGCGAGACGACCTGCACGCAGATTCGGATCGCTCATGATCGCGCTGTCCTGAATCTCCTTGATGCGCTTCTCGTCCTCTTCGTCCGCCTTGACGCTCGACACACCGAAGGAGACAATCTCAATGCCGCGCCGCTTGCCCCACTCGTCCGACAGCTCCTCGGACAGCTCGTTGCGGATGTCCTTCGTGTAGTTGATGAGCTGCGTGTAGCGGATGCCCTTTGCCGCAATGCGCCCGAACGTCGGTTGAAGCGCGGTGAGCAGCTCGCTCTTGAGCTGCGAGTCGATCTCGCTGCGCTCGTAGACGCCCTC
Source organism: Selenomonas sp. oral taxon 126 (assembly GCF_001683335.1). GTDB lineage: Bacteria > Bacillota > Negativicutes > Selenomonadales > Selenomonadaceae > Centipeda. Next base: position 627,539 of record NZ_CP016201.1, on the reverse strand, counting down.
GACATTGCCGCAGACATTCGTGTAGAAGAGGATCGGATTCACAATGCGGTAGCTGTACTCGCCGAAGCAGCGGATATTGACGTTCAGCATATACTGGCCGATCATGGTCTCGAACTGGATGGACTGCGCCGTCCCGTACTTGTTGCCCATGATTTCCTTCGTGTTGAAGTAGTAGACGCGCTGATCCTTGGGCGCATCGCCGCCGAACGTGAAGCGCTTGCCGATGTTCCTGAGAACGGCTTTGAGATCGTTTGCAAGATCACCGCCGAAGACCGTCGGCTCGGTGGAGCTGTCGTACGTGAATGCGCCAGGCTCGGCACAGATCTCGACGACCTTGCCCTGCTCGACGATGATCATGCACTGCCCCTCGTTGACCGCAATGACGGAGCCGCTCGTGATAATATTGTCCGTCCCGCTCGTGTTCGAGCTGCGGCCGCTGACGCGCTTCTGCCCCTTGGCGACGAGCGAATCCTTGTCGAGGCTGTCACAGTAGAAATATTCTTTCCACTGATCGGCAAGGACACCGCCGACGGAGCCGACTGCTGCTTGGATGAGTCCCATGGTTTTTCCTCCTCTAAAATAAACGAGAGTCTTCTGAAGGTTCTCCTATATTGTAACACAACGCGAGAAAAAACGTACTGTCATAAATGACAGGTTTTGCAAAAAATTTTGAAAAATTTTACGGCGCTCACATCACGCCGCCCGCATATCCGCGCTCGGTCGCCTCCACAGCAAGTCCGACAATGCTCTTATAGCCTGTCTTGGCAAGCATATTGCTGATGTGGAAATTGACCGTACGCTTTGTGATACTGAGATCAGCAGCGATCTCATCGTACGTCTTATTGCGGCAGATGAGCTGCAGGATGGCGAGCTCGCGGTTCGTGAGCGGAAGATCCGTACCGCCGAATGTATAGACGGTCTGCATCTTGGGATAGATCTTCCGCCCGCGCATCGTCTCACGGATACACGCAGCAAAGGTCTCGCCCGAGCTCTCCTTGTAGATGAAGCTGTCCGCACCAGCCTCCTTTGCCCAGTCGATGAAAGCGATCTCCTGCATTCCGGTCATGAGCACGACACGCAGGTGCGGAAAGCGCGCCTTCAGGCGTTCGCAGATCTGGATGCCGCTCGTACGCCCCTCCATGCAGATATCCATGAGCACGAGATCGGGCACAAGGCGCATGCACGCCTCCTCCGCCAGTTCCGAGAGCGTGCAGGTGCCGATGATGCGGATATCCTTCAGGGGTGTAAGAATCTTTACAAGTCCTTCGAGCAGTATCTTCTGATCGTCCACGAGAAGAATTTTAATCATCCTTGTTTCTCCCCTATCTGTGCATCGAGTTCGAAATGTGGTGACGGCGTGATACGCAGGCGTCCGCCAAGCTCGTTCACGCGGCGCATCATGCCCGTCAGCCCGCCGCCGGGGCGCAGGTGAGAGCAGCCGATGCCGTTGTCGCGGATGCGGAGCTGCCGCTCCGAGAGCGTGATATCGACCGCATTCGCGCGCCCGTGACAGACGGCGTTGCTCAGCGCCTCACGGATGATGGCGGCAAAGGCGCGTGCGCGGCGCAGATTGCGCGGCAGGCTGCCCGTGATCGTGAGCGCAATGCCAAGCCGCCGATAGGTGTCCGTCATGTCGGCGAGCAGCGTCGCGGGGTGCGCCTCCTGCGAGAGCGGCACGGACTCCAGGAGACTGTCGATGCGCACAATCGTGTCGAGTGCGTCCTTTGGCGCGGCACTCGCGAGGAGCTGCTGCAGCATAGAGATGCGCTGCCCGAGCACATCGTGCACACGCGAGGTGATCTCCTGCAGCGTGCGGTGCCGCTCCGTCGTCTCAAAATTTGTGAGCAGATCCTTCTGCGCCGCGATCATCTTCGACAGCTCCGCATTCTTTGCCTCGAGCTCGCGCGACACGGCATCCAGTTCCGTCACGCAGGAGGCTGTGATCTGCCAGCCGTTCAGCGCGCCCGTCAGAGGAGTGCGCTGAACGAGCCACGCATCTCCTGCGGTAAAGCGAAAGAGAACGGCATCCTTGCGCACGATCTTCTCTGCCACATTGGGGACGTCGAATGCCGTGAGCTCCTCCCAGAAGACAGTGGCATTGCGGTACTGCCTGCCGAGGAGGCGCTCCATGAAATGCAGCATGGCAATGTTGACGAGCGCGGTACTCTCATCCGCATGGGCAAAGAGCAGCCCGTCCGGCAGGAGGTCGAGCCCCTCGCGGATGGAGGAGACCGTTACCTCGCGCATGCGCCATGCACGCGCATAGCGGACGAGCAGGATGAGCCGCACCGCGAGCAGAGCCAGAACGAGGAGCGCGCTGTAGGGCAGGAGGGAATCGAAGAGCGGCAGGGAGAAGACGCCCGCCGCCGTGAGCAGTCCGCCGCGCCACGGCCTGCGCGCAGCGGAGTAGAGCCCCGCTACAACGGCGAAGAGCCCCGCCCACCAGCGCTGCAGTACCATCCATCCGTCGGGCGGCAGCCCTATGAGAAAGAGCTTCCAGCTGCCGCCGAGCAGCAGCGTGCTGCAGAGTGTGATCGAGAGCGCCGCCAGCTCCGGCAGGCTGCGGCGGATGCGGTGGCGGTCAAAGCGCCCAAAGCCCCGGCAGAATGCGGCGGCCTCAGCGATGATGATGAGCGCCGCGAGGAGGACGATGCCGATGATCTCCGCGTAGCTGTACGCGGTCAGTCGTTCCATACGCCCTCCTCCGTTCCCGATGTCGAGTCCTCTTCATGTGAATCGTCTTGCCTGCAACACTCAGTTTATAGGAATCGCTGATAAAATGAAGTCCGTTGAATTGGTGCAGATTTTTTGTCCTGTCAAGGAGACAAACCGGACGCATAGCGGGGGCTATGTGGAGGATTTGTCGACGCAGAGAGGGCGAAAAAGATGTGCTAAGACGACGGTGCTGAATTTATCAGTGCTTCCTATATTGTCCAGACGTTCAAAGAGCCCCTTCCACCGCAAGCAGTCCCCCTCCCCCGCATCGGCGGGGGAGGCTTTGAATAACGGCATATTAGCTTCCCCCGTCGAAACGGGGGAAGTGGCGAACGCAGTGAGCCGATAGGGGCGCTCCGAGAGCAGCCACCGTCAGTGAGAGCGCATAGCCACGGTCACTCAGCGTCACGGACAGCGCGTGCGTCTCCTCCCACGCCGCCGTCCACGGGGCGATCCAGTCCGCATTTTCCAGCAGAAAGACAGCACTGCTGTCGCTGAATCGGCAGAACACCTCCGTCGTGCCCTCGCGTGCTGCGTGTGCCAGGAATTCGGCGAAGAAGTCAAAGAGGGCGAGCGATGTTGCCGAGCTGAGAATATGCGGCAGACTCCATTCCACGCCGACGCGCAGACCGAGCGGCTGCAGATAGGTGCATGTCTCCGAGACCGCCATCGACAGCTCGTCCGTGCGGATCGTGCCGTCCTCCTGCCCCTTGAGGAAGAGGACGCAGCGCTTCTTCAGGTAGGAGGAGAGCAGATTGAGGCGGCGGATCAGCCGCGTCACCTCCGCCTCGTCCTGCGTCTCCATCAGCCGCTCACGGAAATCGCGCAGGAGCGGACGCTTCGCCGCGAGGATTGCCTCCAACTCATCCGAGAGATGTTTGCGGAGCGTGAGCCCGAGGAGCTGCTTGCGGATACTGTGCTCCTCGCGCAGGAGATCATGCGAGCGGCGCAGTGCGTCGCGCGAGAGTGCAAGCTGCCGCTGCTGCTCGTGCAGGAGAGACAGATCCTCATGCCAGACGAGCGCACCGCCGTGGATTGCCATGCGCGAGACGTGCGTATCGCGGCGCAGATTGTCCGGCAGCGCCGCCGAGGTAAAGACAGGCGTTCCCTCCGCATCCACCACCTGCATCGCCAGATGCGCATGTGTGAAGAACATCTCATGTTGGCGGTTCGACGGCATGAGCCCCGTGCGCAGACACGCCTCGATGAGGGCGAGGAAGAAGAGCGCCGTCACAGCTGTCAGCTCCGGCCACCGCACCCATGCGACATACTGATAGGCGATCGAGTATACGATAAAGAGGAAGAACAGGGCGAAGGGAAGCGCCATCACAGGCCGGAGTACCTGCTGTGCCTTTGCCTTCTCGAGGAGGAGCAGCAGCGCTGCAAAGATCTCGACAAACCAGATCGTCCAGTAGGCGTACGCGCCCCACGCCAGATGATCCGACCATTCCTGCGTCTCGATACTCCATGTGAAATAGAAGACCTGATGATGCAGATCGTTGCAGAGGATGAGCGCGGCGAGCAGGAGGTTGAAGCCGAACACCGCCTTCAGCCACGCGGGCATCGCGCGGTTGAGCACATCCTCGTCCGACGCCCACGCGATCCAGAGGAGTGCCACCGACAGCCCCGCGCGGAACACATAGTAGAGATACCAGAGCGTGCGTTCGAGTGCTGCGTCATGTGCAAACGTGAAAAGCTTTGCCATGCGTACCAGTTCCCAGAGGAGGAGCATGGCGATGATGAGGAGGACGGCACGCCGCGTGCCATGGTGCAGAACACGGTACAGGATCGCCGCCCCCCAGAACACCGTGACGATGAGCGTGCAGGTGAGGATCGCATGGCGCTCGTGCGCCTCCGAGGGCGCAAGAAGAGGGCGCTCCAGCATTTCTGCATGGTAGTGTGCGTTTGCCGCGCGAAGCCCCAGCAGGAAATCAGGCGGAATCACGTGCGCGGGGGAGTCCTCCTCTGCGACAGACGGATAGCCCGCCTCCGCCAGTTCTGTGGCGAGTTCCGGAGAGAAGGTGAGGGGACGGCGCGAGAGCAGCCCCTTTGTAAAGGAAATCGTCCCGTCCTGCGGCTCGATGACGCGCAGGCGTGCGCCGCGCCGGATGAGGCGATCCGCCTCATGGGCAAAGAGCACATAGACATCGCGCGTGCTCCCGCCGCGAAAGATCCCCCGCACGCCCCAATGTATAGGGTAGAAGCGCAGGCGTCCCGTCGACTTCATGCGGGAGAGCCTGTCGAATCCTGTCTCTGTATCAGGATACATCTGCCGTGCGAGCATCAGGAAGAAGATCTCGCGTTCGGGCGAGTTGTCGGGTAGAACGATGGTGACGCCCTGCCGGAGATCGCCCCAGTCATCAATCGGCAGGGGGGCATTCTCGTGCACCGCGAATACAATGGATGCCGTGTAATGCGGATACCAGTAGAGCGGCGTGGGCGTTCCGCGCCGATAGCGCTCCGCCTCGAAATCGTAGACCTCGATTGCGTCCACACGTCGATCTTGGAACAGATCGAGTCGGCTGCGCGTATAGCCAAGCGTCTCCACCTCATCCGTGCACATGCGCTGCAGGATATTCGCATATGCCGTGCCGTAGTTTCGGTCGTAGGCAATGGTGAGCGCCTGTGCGTGGGACATGGGCAGGAGTAGGGCGAGAGTGAGGACAAGCAGCGCGAGCTGACGCAGTCGGCACATCGTCCCACCTCCTATGCACATATGCGCACTCATTCTATACTATTTCGTTTGCAATGAATGAAATTCCTTGCGCGAAAAGTCCTATTGTCTAAAAAAATTACACATATCATGAGTAATTCGATATGGTTTCTTGTGAATTGCATGCCGCTATGTTAGAATGAAGCGGTGTTTAGAACAAAAGCCGTATCATTGCCCTGCGCCCATGATCTGAACGGAGGACATCTATGCGACCGATTTATCGCTTCGTGCTGTTCGCGCTCCTGTGCGCATCATTCTCATCCGCCGAGGGGGCTGAGACACAGCAGCCGCCCGCCGCAGAGAGAGCGCGCATCGCGGCGACTGCGCCCGCTGCGGATCTGCCGCCAACAAAAAAGACGCCGCGCATCGACGTCTGGGGGGACTACCGCTGGCTCTATGGCAAGGCGCGCATGGAGCTGCCGTCTGTGGGGCGGCGGCAGGACGTATACCTCTCCACGCGCCGCTTTCGCATCGCGCCGACCGTGCACGTGGGCGGCGGGTGGAGCGTCAGCGGCATGCTCGAGGATACGCGCTATGACAAGGACAGTATCGCGGGCGCACATCGCAGTGATCGGCATCTCTACCTCTCGCGCATCTTTGTCGAACACGAAAACGACCACGGCGTCAAGATCCGTGCGGGCAGATTCGTCTTCACCCCGTTCGAGGGCAACGTCTTCGACAAGCGCCTCGACGGCGTGCGCTGGCGGCACGGCGACAAGAACGTCGGCATGACCTCCATCTTCTACGGGCGTACCGTTGCACCGACGGGCGATCATCGGAAACGCGGCATCATCCTCGGCTACGAGCGGAACTGGACGCACTGGATGGGCGGCGCATTCTACTACGACCTGCACACGGAGCTGCCCGCCGTCTCGCGGGAGCGGGCGATGAGAGACCCGCTCGCCCTGCATAACGGCATCGACCGACAGCGCGTCCTCGAGCTGTTCGCGGGCTATCGCTTCGACCGCCACCGCAGCCTCGAGATCGAGTACCTGCACGGGCGCGCGCACACCGACCTCGACAACTATGACGACGTGGGGCGCGGCGTCATTGCCACCCTGCGCCTGCGTCAGTCGCCCAACGTCGAGCGGGCGGGGGACTACGGCGCGTGGATTGCGTACTACCATCAGCCGCGCGCAACCTACATCCATCACACCATGGACGGCGACCCGAACTTCTTCGGGCGTGCGGGCTTCCGTGGGTGGGGCGCACGTGCCGACATCGTCCTCACGCGCGGCGTCGTCCTCGCCGTCGAGGGATTCGACCTGCGTCCCGCGCGCTCCGGCACCCCGCTCTTTATGGGACGCACCTACGACGGCGCAAGGCAGAGAGTCATGGGGATGAGTTTGACTGCGTATTTTTGAAATTTGTTTACGTTGTACTGCTAAGGAAGCACTGATAAATTCAGCACCGCCATCTTAGCGCATCTTTTTTGCCCGCACAACGCCTGCAAATCCTCCACAGAGCACCACGCTGCGTCCGGTTTGCCTCCTCGTTCGGACGAAAAAACCTACGCCAATCTGAGGGTCTATTTTATCAGTGATTCCTTAACATAAAAAAATATGCTTGTGACCTGTAGTAAATGACAGGTTTTTAGTAAAATTTTTGAAAAACCTGTTATTTATGACAGTACGCTTTTATCCGATTTGGTTTATAATGAACGTGAATGAACTGCGCAGTTCAGGGATCATCCGTGTCAATGTGAAAAGGAGATGATGTTATGAAAAGAGCAGCAAGGGTGCTGGCGCTGGTGTTCACGCTGATGCTGGCGATGTCCTCTGTGACGCTCGCGATGTGGAGCGGTACGATCAGCCAGAGCGATTTCCAGAATCATGTGAAGGCGGGCAAGTTCGCGATCTTCGTGAAGGATGGCAGCTCGATCAAGATGTATGAGCCGAGTTCGCCGTCGTCTGCGGTCAGCGAGTTCAAGAGTGCGCTGCCGAGCGGCAGGCACACGGTCTACACGGGCAATGTTGCCGTGCGCGACTATCTCGAGGAGTATGGGTACTACGATTACTACCACAGCGGTGTGGATATCGGTGGTGGTGCGCGTGCCTATGAGTTCACGGCATGGGAGAAGATGTGACGCCCTGATGTGAGTGTGGGCTGAGAAGCAAAAGAGCGGCTGGTGTACGAAGAGATTCGTACCCGGCCGCTTTGCTATGCCACGGTTTTACTTCACGGTCAGCCGGATGGAGCGGATGCCGGGGCTGTGTTCGGCGCAGATGTAGAAGCCGAGTTTTGCCGTGTCGCCCTCGTAGAAGTAGCCGCAGACGAGCGGCGCGTTGTGGCTGCATTTCGGCTTCGGGATGTAGCCGTATGCCGCCTCAAGATCCTCGCGCGTGCTATCCGGCCGGATGCCCTGCGGCGTCGCAATGTCGCGCGCAGCATCGGTCAGGCGCATGTTGTACTCGTTTACATCGTTGACACCGAGGCGTACACTGTATACCTCGAAGTCGTCCATGTCCTCCGATTTGCGGAAGTGCACACGAAATGTATCGCCGTAGTTGTTGGTATGCAGGGCGTACGAGACCCCGTCGAAGGTGTTCACACCGTCGGCAATGTCTGTGGGAGTACCGTAGAGCTCCTTTACTTCTATGACATATCATCAGCGCAGCGCGTGCCGCGCTTTCCTACGATGCGTACATGGCGGGGATGGTCAGCGAGATCGACCGAACCCGATCGCTGTCGTCGAGGCGGATGGACAGCCGTTCTTTGACACTTCCATAGGCATAGGCGTACCTTTTGGTGGTCGATTCGCCTTCGTTGTAGGCGCGTATGATGTCTGCCCGCGTGCTGCCGACGTGGATGCCGCGCGGCGTCTGAAAGCCGTTGTCCTCCGTTACCTCCATGGCATAGAGCGTCTCGTTGTCCGCGCGGAACCTCATGACAACAGAGGAGCCATAATAGTAGTGGATGGAATAAACCTTGGGATTGTCGGGGAAGCTGTTCCACCCTCCGGGCCGCTCGATGCGGTCGGGCTCCCCGTAGATGCTCTCGACGTATGAGATTGTGCTGCCGATGCGGATGCCCCCGATCGCGACATCCTCCTCCGGTACATCAGCCGCCGCACAGAGGGATGCGGGGATGAGCAGTGCGAGGAGCAGGAACAAGATGCATTTTTTCATAGTGATTCCCTTCCTTTCTGCAATCAGTTTTATCTTATCATAAAGATTGCGTTTTGTGACCTGTAGTAAATGACAGGTTTTTGGAAAAAATTTTGAAAAACCTGTTATTTATGACAGTACGTTTTATGCGATTTTCGGTTACAATACAAATAGTATTTGCAGAAATGCTGCGTTGCTTTTATAATGCAAGGAAATATTATATAACAAAGGGAGGATGTGAGATGAAAAAGCTGCTTCTTCTGTGCGCTCTGTTCGTATGTGCCGTATTTGTGGGCGGCTGCGGTGAGGAGCGCGCGGCGGAGGTGACGGGGGCGCAGATCGTCTACGGCTCGCAGGACTATGACCAGATCAATCCGCTGTGGAATGAGTACGGGGAGATTGATCGTCTGCTCTTTGACGGGCTTGTGCGCCGCGACGGGACGGGGGCGATTGTGCCGGGGCTGGCGGCGTCGTGGGAGTACGATCCCGATACCTATACCTATGTGTTTCATCTGCGCCCTGATGTGCGCTGGCATGACGGCAAGCCTCTGCGTGCGGCGGATGTGAAGTTCACGATTGAGGCTGTGATGAATCCTCTGATGGAGTCTGTGAATGCGCCGAATTTCGAGGATGTGCGCGAGATCACGGAGCTGGATGATCGGACGGTGCGCATCCGCCTCTCCGCGCCGAATGCGGCATTTATCGACTATATGATCCAGCCCATCCTGCCCGCGCATCTGCTGGCGGGGCGCGATCTGACGACGACGGGCTTCTTTCACAGTCCCGTCGGGACGGGACCCTATCGGATGGATCACTGGGAGGCGGGCAAGGAAATTGTGCTCGCGAAGAATGAGGACTACTATCGCGGCGCGCCGAAGGTCGATCGCTTCGTGTTCAGAATCATGGAGGATGATGATGCCGAGGCAGAGGCGCTTGCGGACGGCACAATCGACATGGCGCATCTCTCGGCGCAGAATGCTGCGCAGTTCCACGATGCGGCGGGTTATCGTTACTATGATATGAAGAGTACGGACTACCGCGCAATTCTCTTTAACTTTACGCACCCATACTGGAGGCGGAACCGCGATCTCATCCCTGCGATTGCGTATGCGATTGATCGCCAGGCGGTTGTGGATGAGGTGCTGCTCGGTCAGGGGGTGCCGGCGTATGGACCGTTACAGTACAATGTATACAATAATCCGAACGTCGAACACTACGACTATAACCCGGGCAAGGCGCAGGAGATGCTCGAGGCGGCGGGCTGCAAAATGGGGAAGGATGGCTACTATATGCGCGGTGGTGAGGAGGTTGGTTTCCGCATCACGGTAAAGAATGACAAGGCAGGACGCATTGATGTTGCAAATTCTGTGGCTATGCAGCTACAGGCGATTGGCATACACTGCACGGTGGAGATACCCGCAGAGGTCGACTGGGACGGGCAGATGGCGTACCTCATCGGCTGGGGCAGTGCGCTGGATGCGGATGCGCATACGTACAAGGTGTTTGTGACGAGGAAGGCGGGGAACGGCGGCCTCTACTCGAACGCACGGGTGGATGCGTATCTCACGGCGGCGCGGCGCTCGAGCGATCCCGCAGAGCGCGCACGGCTCTACGGACTCTTTCAGGAGGAGATCGCAAAGGATCCGCCTTTTGTCTTCATCTGCTATACGGATGCGATTTTTGTTGCGCGGGATCGCGTGCATGGAATCCCTACGGACAAGCTGCTCGGGCATGGCGGCATCGGGTTTTTCGGCAATGTGAATGAGTGGACGGTTGATTAGATAGGATGTGTACTGATGAAAAAAATCCTCATCCTGTGCATGACGTTCGCCCTCGTGGTGGCACTGGGCGGCTGCGGGGGAAACCGCGCGGACGAGGCGCACGGGGCACAGCTCGTCTATGCCACGAAGGACTACGACCAGCTCAACGTGCTCGTGGATGAGTACTCCGAGGTCGGACAGCTGCTGTTTGACGGGCTGATGCGCCGTGATGAGAACGATGCCATCGTCCCCGCGCTTGCCGCGTCGGTGGAGTATGACCCTGAGACCTATACCTACGTGTTTCATCTGCGCGAGGGCGTGCGCTGGCACGACGGAAAACCGCTGCGGGCGGCGGATGTGAAATTCACCATCGAGGCGATCAAGAATCCGCTCATCCACTCCCTCCACGCACCAAATTTCGAGGAGGTGCGCGAGATCACGGAGGTTGACGACCGGACGGTGCGCATCCGTCTGTCCGCGCCGAACGCAGCCTTCCTAGACTATATGATGCAGCCGATCCTGCCGGCGCATCTCCTTGCGGGACGGGATCTCACAACGACGGGCTTTTTTCGCAATCCCGTCGGGACAGGACCCTTCCGTATGGAGCATTGGGTAGCAGGCAAGGAGATTGTCCTCGTGAAGAATGAGGACTACTATCGCGGTGCACCGAAGATCGACCGCTTCGTCGTCAAGATCGTGGCGGACGATGCTGCCGAGGCAAAGGCACTCGCCGATGGGACAGCAGATCTGGCACAGCTCGCGCCGCGGACAGCAGCCCCCTTTGAGGGAAAGGACGGCTATCGCTACTACGCGATGAAGTCCGCGCACTACGGCTCGATCATGATAAACTGCACACATCCCTACTGGAAGCGCAACCGTGACCTGCTGCCCGCCATCGCCTATGCCGTCGACCGTGCGGCAGTGGTCAACGAGGCACTGCTCGGGCACGGCATGCCCGCCTATGGCCCGCTGCAGCGCAGCTCCTACAACAACCCGAACATCGAGCACTATGACTATGATCCCGCGAAGGCACAGGCGATTCTCGAGGCGGCGGGCTGCAGGAAGGGCTCCGACGGCTACTATATGCGCGGCGGGGAGGAGGTCGGATTCACCCTCACGGTGAAGAATGACAAGCGCTACCGCATTGACGTTGCCAACGCTGTGGCGGCACAGCTGTGTGCGGTCGGGATTCACTGCACCGTGGAGACCCCCGCAAAGGTCGACTGGGACGGACAGATGGCATACCTCAGCGGCGTGGGGAACGAGATCGACCCGGACGCACATACCTACAAGGTGTACTCGACGGATGCGCGGGGGAACGACAGCCACTACTCGAATCCGCGCGTGGACGAATACCTGCTTGCTGCCCGCCGCGCAACCGACACCGCCGAGCGGATGCGCCTCTATGGGCTCTTTCAGGAAGAAGTGACGAAAGACCTCCCCTATATCTACATCTGCTACATCGACTTCATCTACGTGACGAACGCACGCGTCCACGGCATCACGCCGAACCGTCTGCTCGGCTATCGCGGCATCGGCTTCTTTTGGAACGTCAACGAGTGGACGGTGGAGTGAGGGGATGAATCCTGGTACGCACAGCAAAGGAGCTGCTGCATGAAGTCGATTTGACTTCGTGCAGCAGCTCCTTTTTTCGTACGCCCTCACCCGGAATAGTCCGCGCATCAGCTCAGATGTGCGGCATTGCTTGCCGTACCGCCTCCATCCATTTTTCCGGATTCCAGACAATATACTCCTGATGCGTACCGTCCTTTTTTTCAACGCGGAGGCGTCTGGAGACCAACATGACAGTCCTTGCTTTTACGTCGGCAATTTCGTGGAAATAGATGCTCTCTTCCTCCGGCTTTGCCTTGAGGAACAGATTGAATCCGTGATCCACGAACAAGAAACGCCGATTCGTCAATATGAGCTGCCCGCCGGCGGCATTCATCATATGGCGATAGAGATTCGCCTTGCCGGACCATATCGTGTATTCGCCTTTTTCCAGCAGCCGCCCTGCAACGCGGATGACAGCGCTTTCTTTTTCGGCGTCCGGCACGGTGGCAGGGGATTCCTTTCTGAACATATCTTCCGTTTCCCGGGGCATCAGACTGTTCCCGCAGGACTTGCAGAAGGAGCCCGATCCTTCGACGGGCGTGCCGCAGTTCGGACAGAATTTTGGACTCATTGAAATCATCCTCCGATTCAGAAGGGGGGCGAGCTCCCATGAAGTTCTTTCGGCAAGGCATATGAATTTCCCACGTCGAAACGGAATCTGTGCGCGGGACGCGTAGAAGTGGCGAGCCTTGGAGGCGATAGGGGTGCTCCCTTTACAGATCAATGCGGAAGATGCTATCGCCAGAGGCCTCGAATTTGCCGGCGTAGATGGCATCCTTCGTCACGGTGAGATTGGTCGTTGTGTGCACCATGTCGGGGAGACCCTCTCCCTTGTACTCGTAGATCGGTACGTCCTTGCCGTTGAATTTGAGCTGTCCAACGGGTTCCTTCGGTGAGGAGAGGACGGTTTCCTTTGCGTCCTTGCCGCCCGAGCCGTCCGAACCGCCTGAACCGCCGCTGTCGCCGCCGCAGCCGACGAGGACGGCGCCCGCAAAGACGGTGGTCATTGCCGCTGCAAGCAGAGATTTTCACTTCTTCATTTTGGATTCCTCCTTTGTAAGCGCTAAATTACGATTGATTTATTTTATCATAGACTAGAGTCGAAGTGTATAGGCGTAAATGGCTATTTTTCGAAAAAATTTGAAAAATAAAACGAATATGCCTTTATCTGCTACGCCGACGCTGAGTCAAAGAAGTAAAGGCGGGTAGATTTACAGAATAGAAATGTGCAAGCGAAAATTCTGTCTTGATGGGCGCAAGGCAGGACAAATCTTTCGTCGCAGCGAATTAAGAAAGCAGTATAATTGATCGGCGAGAAGAAAAGCGGTTGCAGCGGACATAGAAGTGCAGAGCATAGGAGTGTGGGACAATGCAGCTGACGAAGGGAATGCCGGGCGCACTGGTCGGCGCTTGGGGCGGCGATGCACTGCCGCCCGCACCATTTTCGCAGGCAATCTACCTCACGCATTTCCCCATCGCGGGGGCGTACTATGTGGAGGGCTGGGCTGACCTCGTTGCGGATATGCAGGCAGGAGATACGCTGAACCTCCTGCGAGAGCCCGAGAACGAGCACGATACCCATGCGATCAAGGTGGTCGATGCGGCACAAAAAAAGCTCGGCTATATGCCGCGCCGTATGAACCACATCCCTGCGCGACTCATGGATGCCTGGAACACTGGCGGTTGATTTTGGATTCAAGAAATAAAAAAGACCCGCCACTTCCTCCTGAACTTTTTATTGCAGCAAGAGAAAATGCCTGTAATGCACTCAAGAAACTTTTCTTGGGGGAGGTAAACCGAGTGTTTCTTATGGCTGAAAGTCCGAATGATATCAATGATTTTGTTGCCGGATACTTAGCCTCACTAAGAGAAGGAGACGGGGATATTTATCGATGTCTTTTTATTAGTGATGCAGATGCATGGAGATATGTGTCTGTATCGCGTAGTCCTCACATATTGGTTGCCGATCCAAGACTAGAGTTAGAAGAGTCAACACGGATGGATCTACAAACGGTGGCTACACGCAAGGGGCACGGGGTAGTTATACCTTTGTGTGGAGCACACCTCAAAGGTGGTTCTGAGATCATAAAAATTCAAAGCCCGTCGAGGGATAAAATCGAAGAAGTCCTTCGGGCGGCAAACTTTTCTGCTGTACGTGCGCGGGAGTTTGCCGGGATTGGTGGTGGCAGACTGTCCGCATTGAGACGGCATCTTCTCGGCTTAGGGGATGTTCCTATATATGCGACTTGGGAAAACGCACATGTTCTGGCGAGAACAGCTCTCCTTGGGCAGTGGAGTGAGCAAAATGCTGCTGATTTAGAAGTTTTGAAGCAGATATTGGGAAACGACTTCGGGGAGTGGAAGGTTAAGCGGTACGATATTACACTTCAGCCAGATACTCCCCTTGTTCAGATTGATGGGAAATGGAGGATTGTTCCACGTGGTGAGGCATGGAATGCACTAGGAAACAGACTGGCAGATGAAGATTTGGATCGTTTTCAGGAAAAGGCACTTTTGGTTCTTAGTGAACGAGATCCGAAATTTGATCTGCCGAAAGAAGAGCGATATGCTGCCAATGTTCTTGGAAAGGAACTTACACATTCCACACGTCTTAGAAAGGGAATAGCGGAAACACTTGCCCTATTGGGAAGTCGCCCCCAGGCGCTGAGTCAGTGCTCTCGTGAAAAAGCAGAAACCGTCGCGGCAAGTGTGGTTCACAATCTGCTCCATGGTGCTGATTGGGAGCGGTGGGCAGGATTGGATTCTCTTATGCCGCTGCTTGCCGAGGCGGCACCAAACGCATTCATGGAGGCTGTGGAAGAGTCTCTTTCTGATTTGAGCGATACAGCGTTTCGTAAGGTATTCGCCCAAGAGGGGGACGGGCTATTTGGTAGGAACTATATCAGCGGGTTGCTTTGGGGCTTGGAATGCCTTGCGTGGAGTCCTGAGTATCTTGCAAGAAGCGCAGTCATTTTGGCGGAGCTTGCCTCGATTGATCCGGGGGGAAGGTATAGCAATAGACCCGCACAGTCACTCGCAGATATTTTTCTGCCATGGCATATACAGACGACTGCATCCTTTGAGCAGAGAAAAGCGGTACTCAAAGCAATTTTGAAAGAACAACCTCGTGTTGGGTGGAAATTACTGTTTTTGTTATTGCCTAATAGTTTTGGAGCTACCAGTGGATGTTATCGTCCTGTATGGCGTAACTTTATTCCCTCGGACTGGGAAGATGGTGCGTCTCCCCGCGCGTACTGGGAACAAATCCATATGTTGGCAGAACTCGCCGCAGAGATGGCGCATTCGGATGTTGAAAGACTTATGGAACTGATGGATCGTCTTTCTGACTTGCCTCAGGAGACGCAAGAGGTTGTTTTGAATCATCTGATGTCGGATAATATTCTCCGAATGCCTGAGTCGGAACGAGTCGTTATCTGGGAGAAACTGGATGGTCTTGTACGCCGCCATCGAAAGTTTTCGGATGCACAGTGGGCTCTCCCTAAGGAAACAATTATAAAGATTGAGCAGATTGCAAAGAATATCATCCCTGCTGATCTGATGCTGCGATACCGTTATCTTTTTTCAGAGAGTGATCCCGATCTGTTTGATGGAAAAGAACCGCGTGAGGAATGGAGGGCGCGTCTTGATGAAAAGCGTCGCTTAGCCCTTGCTGAGATTATGGGCGATGGGGATTTTGCTCGATGTTTAGACTTTGCACGAAAGACAGCGATGCCGTATAAAGTCGGTCAAACGCTGGGGGTGATTGCGTCTGATCGTGTTGAAGCTGAGATATTGCCAAGTCAGCTGCCTGCTGATGATGAAGTGGTGAAACGTGCTGTTGCAGGATTTGTCTGGGCGCGATTTTGGCAACGGGGGATTCAATGGGTCGATGAGTTGCTTCAGCGAAATTGGGAGACGCCACTTCGTGCAGAGTTTCTCCTGCTTTTACCATTTCAAGGGGAAATTTGGGAACGTGTATCATCGTATTTGGGCAAATCGCATGAAGAGCTGTATTGGAAGCATGTAGATGTGCGAACGGGGGTATGGAAATGGGAGGACGTATTTGTCATAGAGAAACTCATTGCATATGGTCGTGCAGGTGCAGCCGTGACCTGCTTTACCTATGCGCTCGATGATGAGGAGGGCTTTGATCCGGACATTGTGACACGTGCGTTGATAGCGGTGTTAGAGCATCCTCAAGAGATCAAGCAATTGGGGCGTTATGATACGATTGAGCTAATTAAGCGGCTTCAATCATCAACCTCTGTCGATATAGAGGCTCTGTATCAGATTGAATGGAATTTTCTTCCTTGGTTTGACTGCCTTTCAGGAGATGTTCCAGTTGCTCTTGAGAAACGTCTTGCCGCTGATCCGGCATTCTTTGCAGAGATGATAAAATATGCATTTCGCTCGAAGAATGATTCTGCTGATACCATTGAGAAACTGGATGAGCAGAAACAATCACTTGCTGAACACGCATATACGCTCTTGGATCGTTGGCGTACCTGTCCGGGGCTCCAAAAGGACGGTTCGTTCAACGAAGAAGTCTTTCGTAATTGGATTACGGAGGCGCGCCGGCTCACAGAAGAAAGCGGACATTATGAAATTGCACAAGTGGAGATTGGGAAGGTACTGACCTACGCGCCGGCAGATCCCTGTGGACTTTGGATTCACAAATCTGTTGCTGACGTTTTGAATGAGCGAGGCTCAGAGACAATGAGGCGTAACTTTATGATTGCGCTTATGAATCAGCGTGGTGTTCACAGTTTTTCTCATGGGGTTCAAGAGAGGGAACTGGCGCGCGGATACAGAGAAAAAGCCAAGGCTGTTGAAATGGCAGGCTTTGTCCGTTTTGCGGCGACAATGCGTGCGTTGGCTGATCAATATGATGAGGATGCCGAGCGGGATGAGAATAGAGATCCTTTGGAGGAATATTCTTGAGCGAATAAAAACACAAGAGCTGTATATCCGAGGAAGACTGGATATACAGCTCTTGTGTTATGCGGGGGGACGTGTCGGAATTGGAATCTCGATGGCAGGAGTAATCTGTGTGATAATGGGCGTATATAAATCTACATCGGTTCTTGGTGTTGATAGAGAAACGACGAGGGCATATCGGATGCTCTTATCGTAACGTTTTAAGTAGGCGCGTTCTCTCCACCATCCCACCACAGGATATACTGCGATGAGATTGCAGTCAGATAACTCTGCGGCGCTCAGCTCGCAAAAGTCGGAGTGAATAGAACCGACATCTCGATTATTTGCGCCCAAGTACCAGCGATCGCTTCCGCTTGTTCCATCGCCGCTGTCATTTATATCTTCACCGCGCATTTTTGTGCTAATTCGCTTTTTGAAATCTTCTTCTGTTTCGTTGGAATTGATCACGTTAAAACGAAGCCCGCAGGATGGATAGCGATATTTGTCCTTCCAGCCGATTTCACCCGGCCCCGGCTCGATAAAGTAGGACAGTGTCAGCTTCAATGTAACAGGGGCTGACCCTAGTGCATGGTCTCACGCCTCCTTATAGGAATAGACAGTTCTCCTTTCCTGCAATAGATATGCAATCTGTTTTGCGCTCAAGGGCTGATCCGTTAGGATGGAGGTTTTTATGGCATCGTCGCAGATTTTGACAATCTCCGCATGGTTGAGACCGTCAGCGGCTTTTAAGAGTGGCTTTGTTATTTTGAAATGTTTGTCGTAACTGATGAGTTTGTATTCCAGGAGGCGACGGATTTCGTCTTCTGTTGGCAGGGTATAATGGAGTACGTCGTCAAAGCGTCGGAACAGTGCCTGATCTAACAGTCTTTGATTGTTCGTTGCAGCAATGATGATACTTTCGGAAACGTCCTGATCAATGAATTGGAGGAAAGAATTGAGAATTCGCCGCATTTCACCGACTTCATTATCGAGGCTTCTATCTGCTCCGATGGCGTCAAATTCATCAAAAAAATATACGCCGGTGAGCGAATTGATACTGTCGAAGATCTGGCGTAGTTTTACACTGGTTTCCCCCATAAATTTTGTGACAAGCTTGTCCATTTGCACGGTATAGAGCGGGAGGGACAGCTCCGAGGCGATGACTGCTGCTGTAAAGGTCTTGCCTGTACCGGGCTGTCCTTCGATTAGAATTTTGCGTCGGTTTGTTAATCCGTAGGAGTGAAGTTTGTGACGGTTGCGGTACTCGTTCAGGATGCGTTGGAGTTTTTCGGTGATCTCATCGGAAACGATCAGCTCGGATATATCGTGCTTGGGCAGCGATAATAACAGCATGGGATTCTGCGGTGTGAGCTGAACCACGCTTGCGACTCTCTTGCCGAGCTTCTCTATGTGTGACTTTAAGTCGCGTGCAACGCTATCGTGTCCCAATTTTGCCTCATGGGCGGCAATTTGTAATACAATCGTTTTGAATCTATCGTCATTACGATCGATATATGCTTTTACAAGGCTTTTTACCTGATCGGCAGTTGCCACGAAAATCACCACCCATTAAACTGTTATAATTTATTGTATATCATACTATCTTTTTCTTATTAAGGCAATCGTTTGTTTGAAAAATAAACGAAATCCTCTGCTGCAGGCATTTACCCCCACTCCTCATCGAGCAGAAAATCGCGGATATTGCGGTGGAGGATGCCGCTGCGGCTGCGGTCAAACTCGTCCATGGAGAGGACGTATTTCGGATAGTTGTCGCGTACGCTCCCCAGTGCGCCGAACTCGCGCGCAATGGTTTCCTCTGTGGCGAGCAGATAGGCGACCTGGATGTAGATGCGCCTGTCACTTTTGGTGGCGATGAAGTCGATCTCGCGCTCGCTGGATTTGCCGACGGTGACGTGCCAACCGCGCCGTAGGAGCTCCATGCAGACGATGTTCTCAAGCAGCTGATCCATGTCTCGCGTATTGCTGCCGTAGACGGCCTCTCTGAGTCCGTGATCGACGATGTAGTATTTCTCGTTGACGGAGAGGAGTTTTTTCCCGACGATGTCCTCGCGACTGATTTTGTAAAAAAGATAGGCATCGCAGGCGGCACGGATATAGTTCAGAATGGTTTCGGGGGCGACCTTTCGCTGCTCGCTTTTGAAATAGTTCGCGATGCTGCATGCGCTGAACGTGTGACCGACGTTTGCCATGACGTAGGTAATGATGCGCTCGAGGAGGTCGACGTCGCGTATGCTGCTGCGCTTGACGATGTCCTTCAGTACGACGGAGCTGTAGATGTCGCGCAGATATTGCCGCGCGGATTCCTGCGTGTTGGCAAAATTTGCGAGGAAGGGCATACCGCCGCTCTCGATGTAGGCGCGAAATGCAGATGCTGTGTCCTGCGCCGGCCTGCTCTTGATGTACTCGGCAAAGGAAAACGGATAGATAACGAACTCGACATAGCGCCCGCCGAGATAGGTGGCAAGCTCGCCTGAGAGCAGTTTGGCATTCGAGCCGGTGATGTAGATGTCGCAGTCAAAATCGACGCGGCAGGAGTTGATGCAGCGCTCCCATTCCGCAATCTCCTGAATCTCGTCGAAAAAGAGGTAGACCTTTCCCGCTGTCTCCGCGATGCGGCGCGTCAGCTCCTCGTAGAGCGCGGCGGCGGCCAGATATGCTGCGTTGCTGAAGGATTCGAAGTTGAACGCGATGATCTGCGCTGCCTGTACGCCCTGCGCACGCAGTTCCTGCTGAATCAGTTCGAGCATGACGGATTTTCCAGAGCGGCGAAAGCCCGTGAGGACTTTGACGATGTCCTTGCCGATGAATGGACGGATTCGATCAATGTAGTGTTTGCGTGGAATCATCAGATCACCTTCTTTGTTTTGTTGATATGATTATTTTAGACCATCTGTAACTGACATACAAGGCGAAAATAAATTTTTGTCAGTTATAACTGACAAAATATGCGAAACTAAAAATCTGTCAGTTGTATCTGACGAAATGCACACAGGAAATCCCCCGTCGCACAGTGCGTGCGGCGGGGGATTGTTTTTTTGAAACGACCTATAGATCCATGCTGTCCG
This sequence comes from Selenomonas sp. oral taxon 126, assembly GCF_001683335.1. Lineage (GTDB taxonomy): Bacteria > Bacillota > Negativicutes > Selenomonadales > Selenomonadaceae > Centipeda. Next base: position 607,627 of record NZ_CP016201.1, on the reverse strand, counting down.
GATTCAACAGGAAGTCGTAAATACTCAGCACTAAAACACCTGCCTTATTGTAGAGTGGCGCAATGGCATCCTTTGTGATGATAATCTTCTTGAATCCGTCCCCTGTACTCATCAGAGAGCGTTGTTCCTGCTGCATTTTCTTTTCATCCGGCATCGCGAACGCCGACTGGATATAGTATCGTTTGGAACCCTTATTGCAGACAAAATCGATCTCCAGCTGTTTTCTGACCTTTTTTCCGGTCTGATCGGTTTCGTTCATCACAACAACGCCGACATCTACGTTATAGCCCCTGACTTTCAGCTCGTTAAAGATGATGTTCTCCATAGCGTGTGTCTCTTCGACCTGTCTGAAATTCAACATGGCATTTCTAATCCCGAGATCGGTGAAGTAGTATTTCGATGGTGTATCGATATATTTCTTTCCCTTTATATCATACCGAATTGCACTGTCGATCAGGAATGCGTCCTCAAGGTAATCAATATAGCGTTTGATCGTTGTCTTGCTGATCGCCTTGCCCTTTACACTCTTAAAGGTTGCGGACAGCTTGCTCGGATTGGTCAGAGAACCGATCGCTGAGGATAGGATATTCAGCAGTTCTTCCTCAGTTTGTTCAGGTAGGTGTCTCTGCGAATTTCCATTCCTATCATCCGTTCGCTTTATGATACAAAAATGCGGAATCCGCATTTTTGTCCATTACGTGTCGCGCCTGGTTTTGGGAATCGCTGATGAGGGGATTACCCTCACTCATTATCAAGCAGGAAATCACGGATGTTACAATGGTGGATGCCACTGCAGCTGCGGTCGAATTCGTCCATGGAGAGGACATATGGGGCTGTTGCACGGAAGACTCGTGCAGCAGCCTCTTTTTTTGCAAAAAAATTGCTGGATTGAAAGAATAGTTAGAAATATTCCTTATTTTAACGCTTGACAAATAAATTGCCTTTTACTAAAATTTCTGTGATAAAGATTATCACATTCAGGAAAGAGAGGCACATAAAATGAATCGAAGGATGCGGCGGGTTATCCCGAGCGGTCTGATGTTGACGCTTTTGCTCAGCGGAGGAATGGCACAGGCGGCGGAGCAGGGGGAGACAGGCCGACAAAACGATGCAGCCGCGCAGGAATCACAGACGAACGATGTCAATGTGCGGCATGCTGTCCGAACCCCTGCGGTGCATGTCTATGCGACGCGACTGGATGATACGTCGAGCGCAGCCGGCAAGATTCCGATGAAGCTCAGCGATACACCGGCGTCGCTTACGATTGTCAATACGGATGAGATCGAGCGTCTGGGTGTATACAATCTGACGGACGCACTGGAATACAATGCAGGCATCACGGTTGCGCCGCGTGGCTATGACAATCTCTATAATTTCAGCAAGATACGTGGTTTTGATGTGACGCAGAACAATATTTCCATCAATGGCATGAAGGCGTTCCACACGACGGACAATCTGCTCAGTCCCGAACTCTACGGCGTCGACCGCGTGGAGATTCTGAGAGGTCCCTCATCGACAGCATACGGGAGTGCTGCACTGGGCGGACGGATCAATCTGGAGCTCAAGCGTCCGCAGCGTGAGGATTTCAACGAGGTGCAGGTTCAGATCGGAAATCAGAAGGAGAAGATGCTCGCCGTTGACATCAATCGCACGAGCACAGACCGCTCACTTTATGGACGGTTTGTGGCGATGGTGCGGGGAAATGATCTGTTCTACGACAATACCGATCAGACGCGTATTTATATTGCGCCGTCGATTACGAAGTCGTGGGGAGATCGTACGAAACTGACATTTTTCCCGTTCTGGCAGAAAGACAAGGTGGACGGATATGCATATTCTCCGCGTACGCGGCTGCCGGGAGATCCTCTGTATGGGATTATGCCGGATCGCTTCTTCGTCGGTGTTTCGGGCTGGGATCGCTATGAACAGGAGCAGCAGGGGATCAGCTATGAGCTTGAGCACAAGTTCAATAAGCAGCTGAGTTTTCATCAAAAAGTCGGTTGGCGGAAGACGGAGATTACTTCGTATCAGTCGGCGGGCGCGTATATGCCTATTCCCGGCATATATAGACGCTTTGGCGCGATGATTGACAGCGAGGCCACGGCCTATTTCTCCGATCAGTTCGTTCAGCTTCACCGGGAGGGGAAAGCAGGTTCTGCAGATACGATCCTTGGCTTTGACTGGCGTTATGAAAATACCTCGGACAAACAGGCAATGCGGATGCTCTCGCCATGGACGCTGCCCCAGATTCGGGACTACGTCGGCGGCGCGCCGATCCCTGCGGATCCCGATGCGGTCATGCCCATGGACGACCTCGATTATTGGAGCAGAGAGCGCGGCTTCTATGTCATGCATACGCAGAAGGTGGGGCGTTTTACGTTCAGCGGCGGTGTGCGGCGCGGGCTCTATGCGCAGTACAGTCAGCGGGATGATGAGCAGTACAGTCAGGGTGCGTGGACCGGGCAGGCCGGCGTTGTCTATGAGGCGGGCAAGGGGCTGCATCCCTATCTGCACTGGAACAATTCCTTTGAGCCGTCGGCGTTCCATGATGTCAACGGCAAGCTGCTCGGGCCAACGACGGGGCAGGAATGGGAACTCGGTGTGCACTACATCCCGCGTCCCAATGTTCAGGTGACGGCGTCGGTTTTTGATCTGCGGCATCAGAATCTCCCGCGTGCTGTTCCTGCAACGTCGTATTATGAGTCGATCGGAGAGGTGATGTCGCAGGGATTTGAACTGGAAGGCCGCGTTGCGCTGAATCCGAATCTGCGCCTCTTGGGGTCGTACACCTATTTGGATAATCGCATTACGGCGGATAAAAACCCGCACCGTATCGGCAGAAAACCGTCCGGGGTTGCGATGCACAGTCTCAACCTCCGTGCAGATGCGGTGCTGCAGAAGTACAATGACGGCGAGCTGACGCTCGGCTTCGGCGCACGGTATATAGGCAGCCGCATGGATGAGAGCAATGCGATCTCGATGGGCGGCGTGATGCTCTATGACAGCTCGCTTTCCCTCGCGCGCGGGGACAGCAGCCTCACGCTCCATGTGCGCAATCTTTTCGACAAGAAATACGTCTCAAATATTGAGTCTTTATGGGGAACTCCCACGGGCTTCATGGGACAGGAGCGCACCTTCATCCTGTCCTATATTCGGAGATGGTGATGCGTCAGTCGATTCGCGAGAGCGGCGTTTTTCTGCGGCGCTGCTGGCATCTGGCGGCGCCGTTCTGGCGGAGCAGGGCGCGTATCAAGGTTGGCGGTATGCTTGCGGTCGCGATGGCATTCAACATCGCAAATGTCTATCTGACGATTCGGCTGAATACGTGGTCGAAGGATTTTTTCAACGCCATGGAGAACAAAGACGGCGATGAGTTTATGTATCAGCTGGGTCTTTTGTTCGGATTGGCGGCGATTGGTCTCTTCCTGTATGCCAATCAAAAGTATCTCTGTGACAAGGCGGTGCAGATGTGGCGCGGCTGGCTTTCGGAGAACTATACGGAGCGTTGGCTGGAGACGAAGCTCTATTACCGCGCGGTGTTTCGCAAGAGTATCGACAATCCGGATCAGCGCATTGCAGAGGATCTGTATCTTTTCCCAAAGCTGACGGTGGCGATGGTGTTTGACTTTGTCGATTCGTTTGGATCTTTGGGCGCCTTTGCGGTGATCCTGTGGGGGCTGTCCGAGGCCTATACGATCAACGGTGTCTATATCCCGGGATTCATGCTCTGGATTACCGTCGGATTTGTGATCGTCGGCACTTGGCTGGTGCATCGCATTGGACACCGACTGATCGGACTAGAGCGGCGTCGGCAGGAGTATGAGGCGGACTACCGCAGCGCGCTGATCCGTCTGCGTGATCGCGCCAAGGATATCGCGCTGCACGGCGGGGAAGACCGCGAGGCGGTCGTGACGAAGGCGTCCTTTGCGCGTGTATTTGACATCTGGGTGAAAAACCTGCTGAAGAAGCGTCAGCTCAACTACTTTAACTCCGGCTATGCACAGGCATCCGGCGTTGTTCCCTACCTGCTGGCTGCGCCAAAATATTTTTCCGGGGCATTCCAGATGGGGGAACTGATGCAGACGGTGTCGGCCTTTAATGGGATGCGCGTGTCCCTCTCGTGGTTTATTCTAAACTATTCTGTACTGGCGGAGTGGAAGGCGGTCGTCGATCGTCTGACAGAGTTCGATGCGCTGCTGCGTGAGCGGGACATGGAATCTCCCTTTGCGCGGCTGGAAAGTCGGGATGGCGGGCTGCATATCAATCCGATGCATTTGGAGTTCCCGGATGAGAGAATCACAGGCAGGGATGTTGTTTTCAGTCTGATGCCGGGCGAACGCGTGGCTCTCACGGGTCCGTCCGGGAGCGGAAAGACGACGCTCCTCTATGCGCTTCGCGGCTTATGGCCGTTTGGCAGAGGGCGGGTCGAGGTTCCTGAGGGGCGCCAGCTGTTTTTGACGCAGACACCTTATTTGCCTACAGCACCCCTGTCCGATGTGCTCTCGTATCCGGATTCTTCCCTGCGTATCTCAAGGGAGCGGTGCCGCGAGATTCTGTCACTTGTGGAGCTGGAGCATTTGGCGGAGAGCGGCGAAGCGGGGGCGGCATGGGATAAGACGCTCTCCTCCGGGGAGCAGCAGCGGCTGGCTTTCGGCAGGATCTGGGCGCAGAGACCGGACTGGGTGTTCTTGGATGAGGCTCTTTCCTGCGTGGATCCTGCGTGCCGCGAGAGGATTCTGCGGCGGCTGCATGCGGACTTCCCGTCCATGAGCGTACTGAGTGTCGAGCACTATGGCGCGGACAGTCCCTTCTACGAGCGACAGATCGACATAACGGCGGCAGCGCAGGAGGGAGGACATTGAGATGTCTGCATTGGAAGATGAGAGCGGTATTTGGGACGAGCGTTACCGATCCGCAGCAACGGAAGAGGGGCGTATTGTTCAGCAGGATGTATCTGAAAATGTCATGAACTTACCGGAGCCGATCCATGCAATGCTTGATGTTGGCTGCGGCACGGGGGATATGGTCATGGCATGGGCGCGGCACGGGGCAGCGGCAACGGGGCTTGATATCTCTGCGCAGGCAATTCAGTCTGCGCGGGCTGCCTCGTGTGCGGCGCAGCTGCAAGACAACTGCAGCTTTGTTGTGGGGGATTGGACGGCGCTGGAGCTCGATGCCTATGATTGGCGGCATGCGTTTGATCTGGTGTTCAGTGCGATGGGACCCGATATGAGAGATCCTGCGTCGTTGCAAAAGATGAATACGAGCAGCAGGGGATATTGCCGCTTGCTGATTTTCCATGATGGGCAGAATGCGCTTGCGGAGCTTGCTTCGCAGAGATTGGGGCTCCCCCTGCCTCCTAGTCCGCCCGGTGGAGAGGATGTGATTCGGGCGCAGCTCTCCGCATATACGGTTTCTGCGGAAGATGTTGTCTGTAGGATTGCCTATGAGGCGCCGACTGCGCGTTGGCGTTCCTATCTGCAGCAGCTCTTTCCTGCACAGAGCTGTCATCCACTGTTGGATGAGATCATACAGGAGCAGGGCGGCTGCAATGAACGCATGATTGTTCAAACGGACGCTGTCTATCGCATGCTCACATGGAAGGTGTGAACGCAGCCGGCTCCGTATGGGGCATATGAAAGGCAAACAACAAATCCCCCGTCGCACGGTGCGTGCGGCGGGGGATTGTTCGTGAGAATATGGGGGAAACGACGGCACCGTCAGGGGCTCATCAGGTGATGGAGGCTCTGTAGATGCTGTCGATTGCCTTCTTGAGGACGGCGTTGAATTCATCGTCGCTCTGCGAGAAGCGCAGATCCTGCGCGAGGGCGCGCGAGAAGCTGGCGATGAGGCCGTGGTTGCGGGCGAGCTTTTCGTTCGCATCGTCCATGGTGTAGCCGCCGCTGAGGGCGACGACACGGACGACGTGGCTGTCCTTCATGATCTCTGCGTAGAGGTTGTCGACGGTCGGGATGGTGACCTTGAACATGATCTTGGCATCGGCGGGCAGCTTTGCGAGGTGCTCCTTCATGCAGCCGAGCATGATCTCCTCTGCCTTTGCCTTGTCGGGGCAGTGGATGTCGACCTCGGGTTCGAGGATGGGGACGAGTCCCTTGCGGACGATCTGCATGCCGACCTCGAACTGCTGGTCGATGACGGCGCGAATGCCGTCGGGGTTCGCCTGTTTGATGACGGAGCGCATCTTTGTGCCGAAGATGTGACGCTCGTTTGCGCGGTCAAGCAGCTCGTCGAGTCCCGGAATGGGCTTCATGAGCTGAACGCCGTCCTTCTCGTCGGCAAGCCCCTTGTCGACCTTGAGGATGGGGACGATGCCCTTCTTCTCCCAGAGGAAGTCTGCGGTGAAGAGGCTGTCGATCCGACGATCCATCGTGTTCTCAAAGAGGATTGCCGCGAGGATTTCGCTCTTGTCGAACGAGGGGCTCTTGATGATGCGCGTGCGCATTTCGTGAACGCGCGTGAACATCTCCTCCTCGCCGCTGTAGGCGCTCTCGTCGACACCGTACGCCTTGAGTGCCTTCGGCGTGGAGCCGCCGCTCTGGTCGAGCGCCGCGATGAAGCCTTTGTCCTCGGTCATGCGTTTGAGTTGTTCCTGATTCATTGGACATACCTCCTAATGTGAGAAAATATGAGAAAGGAGCGCCCCTTCCACCGCAAGCGGTCCCCCTCCCCCGTTTCGACGGGGGAGGCTCAGGGGGCGGTTCTTTGGATTCTGTTCTTATTATAACGCGACTGAGAGATAAAATCAATTATAATTGTGCGGTTTATTAAAAAAAGGATGCGGCATCCGTGTGCCGTCTTGACCCGCACTGTGAAATGACGTAAGGTAACGGTATCGAAAACAGGAGGGAGAGTTGGCGGTATGAGCCTATACAATCTGATTCAGGCGAAAATCTTTGATACTTATGAGGACTGGTGGTTAAAGTGCAGTTCGATGAACCGTCACGGCTTTCATATTGTGGGGATCGAGAACGAATTGAAGTCCATGCGGGACGGGTACAATATGTTTGTGGAGATCTGCCCGCCACAAGAGATCGAGGGCTGCACGTCCATGAAGGCAGTCAGTGGGCGGGCTACCGATCAGGTGAATTTGCTGCTGGAAATGGAGGGAAAAAGATACTGTCGCGCGGGACTTTCGTATGACGGTGCGGCGCAGATCATGAAGGCCTTCGTGCAAAAAAGAGTGCTCCCCGATGTCGCGGAATATGAGCCGACCGAAGACGATCCAAAAGCGATTGCGGACACATTCGCTGCGCTTGCCAATATTCTGCGCGTGGATGCCGCATATACGAAGCAGCTGCGGAAAAAGTTACAAGCATCGGGGGCAAAGGGCATTGACGCCGCATGGGAGGTACTTTGCAAAAAACTGGTGCGCAGCGGCAGGGCAGTGGGGCTTGACTGGAAGAGCGAGAAGGAGGACTTCGTCGCTGCCGTGCAAACACTGTCGACGGGCACAGGGCTTGCCGTCGACGAAACGCTGTGCGGTGATGCGGGCGGGATTCCGGTCTGGAGCAGGGAGCTGAATGCGCAGTGGGAGGATCATGTCCTTGCCGCGCTGGATATGAACAGCGAGGACTATGTCCTACTCATTTTGACAAGGGCGGATTTTGTGCGCGCGGCAGAATGCGCCCGTGTTCTCCTGCACCGAATTGCGCGGGCAGAGGAGATGTGAGACATAAAAAACAGCGATTTGCACGCCTTTGCAAATCGCTGTTTTTTTATGTCGTGATTATTCCTCGCTTTCGTACGTCCAGCCGTACCACGAGGAGGCTAGGGCGGCACGTGCATCCGCATCGAGTGCCTGCCAGTCGACGAAGTTGACGCGGCGTCCGCTGTCGAGACGGTTGCGCAGGAACGCCTCGGCCTCGCTGCCGTAGGGATCGACGTCCTTGTTCAGATAAAGGAGCTGCATCGAGGTGTAGAACGGCTCGACCTGTTCGCCGTAGATACCTGCAGTTCCCTCTGTATGGGCACTCGTTCCGACACCGAGGTCGACCTCCGCCCAGACGATCTGGGCATCGCACACGATGCCGTAGCGATCCGTTGCGCTCGTCCGGCTCTCGCTGCGCGGCATCCGCTGCGTATCGACGTCGTAGACGTAGATCCCGTCCTTCTTTTTCCCTCTGATATGGAGGCGCGTGAGGTCGGGGAACTGCGTGTTCGCATTGTTGATGGCGTATGGCTCGAGCCTTGTTCCGTCCTTACTGATCTCGTATGC